>CAYVFB010000129.1:0-7536 GCA_964450305.1 uncultured Ruminiclostridium sp. | reverse complement strand
CACCACACGTTTTTCAGCCCCTGGCTGAAAATACGTTAAGAGGTGGGGCGGGGGCTCATCGGGCCTCGTTATAAATAGTTTCAGATGATGCTATTGACTAACTCCGTGTGATAATAGTATTATCGGCAGAAACCGCTAGATGTTTTCTTTCCATCAAATCAAATCCGATAAAAACGTAGCCCCCTAAGACAAGGCTAAAACCAGACGCAGAAAACACGCTGAGCCGCTCCATGGCGCCGCCATAGGCCGGCGGAACGATTCCCAGGCCGATCGTGCCGACAATCATGCAGCAAAGACTGATGGTTGCAAATAGAGCGATTGATCGGTATTTTCGTTCCCTGTAGCCGCCAATCATAATTACGATCAGTGAGGCTATGGATAGAATCACGACGGCTGATGTCACCACGAATGTATGTATGATGTCCTGAAAAGTGCCCGCGTACCCGCTTTCCGTGAGCGGGAACAGGGTATATCCCATATTATTGATCCAACTTAGAACTGCAAAGAGATATATACCTTTGCGCAGCGTCTTGTTCAGGCGATTTTGAACGTACAGGCAAGCCAGCGTAACGAATACAAGCCCAAAAGCGCTTGAAACAGTGGTAAATTGTGTGTACAGATCACGTGATGGGGCATCGTGCGCGAACAGATCGCTTATTGCCTGGCCCATCCAGTTATAACCCGGGTAGGCGCGCGGCGAGATAAAGACGGCGAGAAGGTAAATAATATAGCCTGCTACTCCCATTAGTCCCAGCCAATTTTCCAGTTTTCTGCTTTTTAAATACTCCATTAACATCAAGCATTCCTCACATCCCTATAAGAGATAATAATCAACTTCTTATACAAAGTTATATCTGCTTGGGCTGAATATTACTACTATTTACTAACCTGAAAAACCCCCGGAGATTATCCGGGGGTTTTGTGATTCTGGTTCAGTACCTTTTACTTTGTACCGGCTTGTTCTTCAATGAACTTCTGGGCCTCACTGAAGTTGATTTGCCCCATGGCAGAACCGGCTTGTTCATACTTCTTATCCTTCAGAAGGTCGATCACAGTCATCAGATCTTCATTGATATCGTTGATGATGTTTGCGCCTTCCTTCACTGCGCTGATATCGGCGGACTTCACAGATTCTACCAGGTAATTCCTGTAGAAGGCAAGGTTATCAACATAATACATAAAGTTATGGTAGTATGTCGGGTGAACCATCTTTTTCAATTCATTCACTGCGCCCTGATCCTCATCGAGGAAGGCTACGACAGCCTGAATGGAATTGGTGTCGATTCCGGCAATAACGCTTGCGATATAAGCCTTGCCATCATCTACTCCGTTTGCAAAATCAACAACATCATTGACATATTTGGTGATCTCTTCATCCGGAATGGAATCCAATGCTTTGGTCAAAGAATCGGTAAGGTCGCCATACATTTGATAATAACCGGCAATGGAGCTGCGATAGTAGTCAACATTATCTTCAGGAATAACCATTGTCAGAGCACTGTACAGCTGCCTGTCGTTGATGAGCTGTTTCACTGCGCCTTCGATGTCACCACTGGAAATAACCTTGCTCAGTTTATTCAGAGAACCGGAGGCATCTTTGTAAGCGGTGTAGTACATGTCGGCGGTATTCACATATTCATTCAGCGTAGCTGCCGGAATGAAGAGTGTGAGAGCATCCTGCAAAGCCTGGTTGTATAAAACGGTTTCTACGGTTCCTTCGATGGTTCCGTCAAATTGCAGGCTGTTCAGTGCGTCGTTTACGGTTGTATAATAGGTATCTGCCGTATCAACATACTGGGTGAGGGTAGCAGCCGGAATGAACCATGTAAGCATATCCTGAAGCTCTTGATTGTAGAGGATGCTGTCAACGGTTTCATCAATGGTTCCGCCAAGTTTTACGGTAGAAAGCGGAGCTGCCCATTCCATGATAGCGGCTTGATAGGTTTCAAAGCTCTTGGCATATTTGTCCAAATCGGGTGCCAGAGCAAACAGAACAGCACTGTTAACCAGTTCTTCATTGGCCAGCACCTGATCAACATACTTGTTGACGCTCTGGTCGGACAGCACGCCTTCAGCCAGTATTCTGTCTATGAAGGTTGCAACTGTTTCACCGGCAGTAGCTTTCATGTTATTGATGTTGGTTTCCAGCTGATTACGGTAATCTCTTGCCAAAACTTTAATAGCATCGACATCCAGCTGAACATATGCCTTGATGTTTCCGGTGCTGTACTTGATATCTTTCACGGCAAAAATCTGGGGAACTCCGAGGTCGGAATATTTTATAGAATATTTCAGCATTTCCAGAGGAATCTGCTTGGTAACGAGCCCCGGGGCCTTCTTTTTACCTAGATTGATGCTGTCAGCATAAATATTGATACCGGTATCATCGGGTTCGATATGGACTAAAGCACTAACAGGAAGATTAATTGAGCCATATTTGGCGTTTATGTAGAGTCTTTGATCAGCTGTTTTGAAGGCTGCTCCCTGAATGGTGAATTTCTCGGGAAGACCTAAATCCAATTGAGCCAACTGATCCTTGAGGATGGAGTTGATGACGTCTTGATTGACTTCAACTTCGAGTGTTTTGTTTGCTGCATCGTAGTATAGATTTTTCTTGGCAATTTCCGTCAGCAGATCTTCAACTTTTACTTGTTCATAATTAAAGCTCAGGTCGTAAACGGAATTGTTTAAGTTGGTGATGGTTATCAGCGGAACGGCTATAAGAATGATAACTACCGCAAGGATAACGTAAAACCACCATTTTTTAAACATAACTGGCACCCCCTAAAATTTGAGCTTGTCCTTCAAGCTTTTTTATGGATATTTATCATTATAAATATATAGATATATATTTATATGCCTATTATGTGGTAAGATATTCAATACAAATTTTGTTTGTTTGTCCTTGATACTCTAACTATGTAAAATCTTTATGTCAACTTATGTCAATTGGTTTTCATAAATATGCTAAGTTGCTGAATATAATAATACTATAAAAACATATGGCTGTCAATTCCAGTCTTTGAGCATTTCGAATAAAAACCAAGCTGCCGCAGTATTTTTTTTGTACAAGTATCCAATGATTTCTTCGGGTTAATCTCTGAAAAACATTAGAAGCTTGTTAATGGTTATTCGTTCCAGCCCTGAAAACAACACCAAACTTTTTCGCCTAACACTATCATACCCATGATAAATCCATTTTGTCAAACTTTGTTTTTGAGGAACTGACCTTCGGTATGAAAAGTAAGCAATCTAAGGCTACAGGGACTGAATAAGGCGCTGCAGACCGACATTACAGTACTTTTTCAATGATGAAGAATTATCAATGAGCAGGCCGGACAAGGGTAATATTCCCCACCAGGCCGATATGCTTGTATAAAGAAGAATCCTGTTCTTGATAAAATCTCTGACATCCGCCCGTTTTGATGTGATGCAACTGTGTACTTAACAAATAATAATATATCCGCTATAATACCTAAGGGAGAATCTGAATCTCCCGCAGGAAAGGAAGAAATGAAATGAAACTCGGAATAGTCGGACTTCCCAATGTAGGAAAAAGCACACTGTTTAATGCGATTACAAAGGCTGGCGCTGAAAGCGCCAATTACCCCTTTTGCACGATAGATCCCAATATCGGTATCGTCAGCGTCCCGGACGAGCGCCTGGACAGGCTTGCGGAAATGTACCACCCCAAAAAGGTTGTTCATACGGCCATTGAGTTTTTGGATATCGCAGGGTTGGTAAAGGGTGCCAGTAAAGGCGAAGGCCTTGGAAACAAGTTCCTGTCCCATATTCGCGAGGTGGATGCCATCGTTCATGTGGTCCGGTGTTTTGAAGATTCAAACATCGTCCATGTAGATGGTTCCATTGGCCCAGCCCGGGACATTGAGACAATCAATCTCGAGCTGATCTTTGCCGATCTGGAAATGTTGGAAAAAAGAATGGATCGGGTAAAAAAGCAAACCAAATCCGGTGATAAAAAATATCAGATCGAGCTGGAGTTTCTCGAGAAACTGCACAGACACCTTGAAATGAATCAACCGGTTCGCTCCATGCCTATGGATGAGGAATGGCGAAAGTATACCGATCAGCTTTTTCTGCTCACCTCCAAGCCATTGCTGTATTGCGCCAATGTATCTGAAAATGATTTAAACCATCTGGATGAAAACCCATATTTAAAGGAACTGATGGCGTGCGCAAATCAGGAAAAGGCTGAAGTATTGGTGATCTGCGCCAAAATTGAAGAGGAGATCGCTCAGCTGGAGGACGATGAAAAGCTGATGTTCCTTCAGGAGCTTGGGCTGAATGAATCTGGTCTGGACAAATTGATAAAGGCCAGCTACAAGCTGCTTGGGCTGATCAGCTTCCTGACAGCCGGTGAGCCGGAGGTTCGTGCCTGGACCATTGAAAAGGGCATGAAGGCTCCCCAGGCAGCCGGAAAAATTCATACCGATTTTGAGCGCGGTTTTATCCGGGCAGAAATTGTTGCCTATAATGATTTAATAAATGCAGGCTCCCATGCTGCCGCGAAAGATCAGGGTCTGGTTCGCTCCGAAGGCAAGGAATATGTTATGAAGGACGGTGACGTGACGCTGTTCCGGTTTAATGTATAGCTTTTCAGTTCTAATCATCAAATGATTCTGCAAAATAAAATCCAGCGCATTGAGATTGTACCCGGGGTGAATGCTAAAGGTGCGTATCCACTGGAGCTTTCCCCCATCAAAGGTAATCCCCAGCCGGGTTACTCCCTGATAACGCCTCAGTTACCAATAGTGGAAACCAAAGGTTTCCGCTGCCCTGCTTGTTCGTGCTATGCTTTGCATGGAGCTTGATTCTTATGGATAAATTGTTGTCATCCTTATACTGTTCTTTAACATTTTCAGCTTTGTCCATGGAAGACATCATGACACCTCAATACTTTCATGGTCTTAAAAAGGGGTGCCTTCCCTGGCAACCCCTTTTAGGATTGAACTGCTGACGCAGTCACTATTTATACGGCTGTATGGTTACTATTGTGCCATCTTCATTGTATTGAAGTTCGGAGTATTTTACGCAGCGCTTGTTGTCCGCCCCACCCGACAGAGAACTATCGTGATAGAATAGATACCATTTGCCTTCGAACTCAACAATGGAATGATGGGTGGTCCATCCGATAACAGGCTCGAGGATTCTGCCCTGATAGACGAAGGGGCCTTTCGGGTTGTTGCTGGTTGCATAAACCAGAAAATGAGTGGTTCCGGTGGAATAGGAAAGGTAATAGGTACCGTTGTATTTGTGCATCCACGGTCCTTCAAAATATCTGCGGGACTCGTCACCGGCCAGAATGGGATTCCCATCTTTATCAACGATGGAAATTTCTGCAGGTGTTTCCCTGAAGGTAAGCATATCATCGCTTAATTCAGCAACAATTGGCCCAAGCGCAGGCTTTGTTGGTGCTGGTTCCTTCCCATTCGGATCAAAACTGCCGGTGGTCCACTTCTCCAGTTGACCGCCCCAAAGGCCGCCATAATACATATAAGCCCGCCCATCGTCATCGATAAATACGGCAGGATCCATGCTGAAGCTTCCCGGTATCGGTTCTTTCTCCGCAACGAATGGTCCAACGGGGGAATCCCCAACAGCTACACCGATTCGGAAAATACCCTCCTTATCCCTTGCCGGGAAATAAAAATAATATTTGTTGTTTTTATACGCGGCGTCCGGGGCCCACATCTGTTTTGAAGCCCAGGGAACATCCTTCACATGCAGCACCTGACCATGATCCACAGCAGCAGAGTTGAAATTGTCCAGCGAAAGGACATGGTAATCCTCCATATTGTACTGATCACCGTTGTCATTGGATATCATGACCTGATCCAGATCGTGTGAGGGATAAATGTAGAGTTTGCCCTCAAAGACATGTGCAGAAGGATCTGCCGTGTAAATGTTTGTTACGAGTGGTTGGTTCGGGGTTACTGGTTTTTCCATGATAATCTTCTCCTCGTTCATATTTTCTGTGATGTCCGGTTGTTTCTTTTGTTGCTGCTGTATACCGCAAGCAGCGAAAAGTATTGTGCATACCAAAAGCAAAAACAGAACCGGGTGCCGGTTATTTTTTTCAGACCCGGCACAGGATTGGTTATGGGGTTGGTTGTCGCGATCTGCGGACATAGTGGTTGAACCTCCGGTTTATTTGTACTTCCGTATGATCTTCTTGGATGTTGTTTTTTCAAACTCCGTGTCCCTGACGGTGAAATAGCGGATATACTTATACAATTCAAGGGATTTGTTCACCTTCAGAACCTCTTTGTCCAGCAGCAGGCGGATTTGATCCTTCGAGGGGTCTTCTTCGCCCAGCTCCGCGCTTACTTTTTCACGGTCCGGGAAAATGTCTGCGGCTACATCAACTTCGCCGGTGCCCATACCTTCTTTTCCATAAACCAGGCATTCGGCAATAAAGGGGCTTCTGCAAAGCAAAGTTTCAATTTCTTCAGGATAGATGTTTTTCCCGTTTTTGGTGACGATGACATTTTTCTTCCTGCCGGTGATATAGACGAATTTCTCCTTGTCCATATAGCCCAAATCGCCGGAATGGAACCACCCATCTACAACGGCTTCCCGAGTGGCCTCTTCATTTTCATAATACCCCAGCATAATATTGGGGCCTTTGGCAATGATCTCACCAATACCTTCCTCATTGGGTTCGTGAATCTTTATTTCAGTATTGGGTACCGGAAGCCCGGCCGAAGCGTTATTAAAATCGCAATTCCTGTTCAGCGCGATGATCGGAGAGCATTCGGTAAGGCCATATCCCTGCACGCAGGCAATTCCAAAATCCTGAAACCCCTGGACAACCTGGGGATCGATAGCCGCACCGCCGCTGATGAGCATGCGTATGGCACCGCCAAAATTATCGATAATCGTTTTAAACAGCTTTCTTCTGACATCAATGCCCACAGCCTTCAGGGTTTTACTGATCTTTAAGCCAAGCTTCAGTTTTTTGAGCAACTTCGGATCCTTAGCAGCCTGATCCCAGATACGTTTGTACATGGACTCCAGGACCAGCGGAACACAAAGCATGAGGGTGGTTTTGGATTCCTTCAGGTTTTTGACGATATGCCTCAGCCCTTCGCAGAATGCAACGGTACAGCCCCTGTATATCTGGCATAAGAAACCGCAGGTGCAGGCATATGTATGGTGAAGCGGCAGGATCATCAGGACCACGTCATCCCCGATATATAGCATCGCACACATATCCATCAGGTTTGAACAGATATTGTAATGAGAAAGCATAACAGCTTTGGACTTGTCGGTGGTGCCGGATGTAAAAAGAAGAATGCTCATGACATCTTTATCGATTTTGGTATCGATAAAGCTTCTGTTTCCTTTTTCAACAAGCTCGTATCCCTTTTTCAAAAGTGCCTGATAAGACAATACCGTTTGGTTTGATTCCGCTATGTCCATGGATACCCGGAACTTTAAATTGGGAACCTCGTCGGCGATGGATTCCACATCACTGGCTTTCGCGGCGGAATAGAAGACCGCATCCGCCTGCGA
>CAYVFB010000128.1:0-7585 GCA_964450305.1 uncultured Ruminiclostridium sp. | reverse complement strand
CCATCAGCTTTAAGAACCTGTTCCTTTTGCCCCTAAAAGAAAAAAGGTTCCGCAAGATCATCCTTTTGTTTTTCATTTGGGGAATTTCTCTAAACTTCTCTTCGCCCTTCTTTTCGGTATATATGGTATCGCAGCTGCAACTGAGTTATACCTTTATTACTATATGCGGCTTGCTGAATGCCCTTGCCTATGTGATCTCCGTAAGGCTGTGGGGAAAAGCGGCGGATAAGAGATCCTTTACATACACGGCCATGATTACACTCACCTTGCTGGGGCTTACCCATACCGGTTGGTTTTTTGCCGCCTCAGGCTCCTGGTTTGAATATCCGCTGATCGTTCTATTGCATATCTGTAGCGGCATATCCTGGGCGGGTATTAATATTTCATTGTTGAACATTCCTTACGAATACACCCCGGACGAAGGGAAAACCGTTTATCTCGGTTTTAATGCAGCATTAAGCGGCCTGGTCGGCTTTATATCCTCCATGCTTGCATCCTGGATGGTAGGGGAAATGCAAAATTTTCGTGTTTTGTTTTTTGGAATGGAAGTCACTCAATTTCAGCTCATCTTTGCAATATCCGGGATACTGACTGTTTTGGCTGGTGTGTATATTCGGACGGTGGTCTTGAAGAAGCAAAAGCCAGGTACTTAAAAGCCGTCCAGGAGAGGCAGGTTCATTGATGGCCGCCCAGGATGGTACGGGAGTATTTTCGCAGAAGGTTTACTTTTAAAATTGGAATGCTATAATATATCCTGTTAATCAATCATATTACTGAAGGGAATGAGAATGCATGAGTCTGATTTTATTAGAGCAATTACGCCCCGAAATCAGAGAACAACTGGACAGCATCATTGAACTGAGGGATTCACTTTGACGTCCCTGGCATGGAAAAGGATCTGGCAGAGCTTGATCAAAAGGCACAGGAGCCAGGCTTCTGGGATGATGCTGAAAATTCGCAGCTGATCTTGCAAAAGAGTAAAAGTATCCGCGACAAGCTTGAGGTTCTGAACAGGCTGGTCAATGACGGAGAAGATCTGATCACCCTTGTGGAGCTTGGGTTGGAAGAAAAGGATGAGAGCGTTCTGGAGGAAGTGCAGAAAAGCTTTGATGAAGTCAGAAACCGCTATGAAAAGCTCAGGCTGCAAACCCTGCTGAAGGGCGAATATGACAGAAACGATGCCATCTTTACCCTCCACGCCGGCGCAGGCGGAACGGAAGCCATGGATTGGGTAGAGATGCTTTTTCGCATGTTTACCCGCTGGGCTGAAAACAACCAGTTCCAAACCCGTGTGCTGGATTTTCTGGAGGGTGAGGAAGCGGGTATTAAAAGTGTTACAGTGGAAGTCACCGGAGAAAATGCATACGGTTATTTAAAATCTGAAAAGGGTGTACACCGGCTGGTTCGTATTTCACCATTCGATTCCTCCGGAAGAAGGCATACTTCCTTTGCGTCCATGGACGTTATGCCAATGCTCGATGACAGTATTCAGATTGATATCAACCCCGAAGACATTAAGATGGATGTGTATCGCTCCAGCGGTGCCGGAGGGCAACACATCAACAAGACATCTTCGGCTGTCAGGCTCACCCATATCCCCACCGGCATTGTTGTTGCCTGTCAAACTGAAAGATCGCAGTTTCAGAACAGGGACACAGCTATGAAAATGCTGTATGCAAAGCTGTTGGAGTTAAAAGAGCGGGAGCAGAAAGAGAAGATCAGCGAGATCAAGGGCGACCAGATGGAAATTGCCTGGGGAAGCCAGATCCGCTCATATGTATTCTGCCCATACACGCTGGTGAAGGATCACCGGACAGGGTATGAGGAAGGGAATATTGACAAGGTGATGGACGGCGGTATAGACGAGTTTATCAGTGCGTATCTGTCGTACATGACGAGAAAATAATAGAGACAAAAGGATTTTGCGAAGCAAAATCCAGCAAGGAGCGGCCCGTTAACCAAAAGGATTTTGCGAAGCAAAATCCAGCAAGGAGCGGCCCGTTAACCAAAAGGATTTTGCGAAATCAATACAAAAAAACAAGTGCAGGTGGTTATGCCAGCGTTCGTAAAACCACCACAAAATCACTAATTTATAGCATCTGTCAAACAGGGCTGGCGCACAAGAAAATAGGCGGTACTTGGCTTTTTAGGCTGAGTACCGCTTTTTTTGCCATACCGGGAAGCAATAGATTTATTTATAGGCACCTAAAAAGTAAATGGAAAGTTAGCTTGACATTTCGTGAGGTTGCAATTATACTATAAATGGAAAGCAAACTTTCCATAAGAAAGGAGGTCAGCTATGAAAAATCGATTGGAAGAGTTACGAAAGGAGCGAGGTATTAAGCAGGAAGATTTAGCAGCCATACTTGAAGTTTCACGCCAAACGATTGGTTCGTTGGAAAATGGAAGATACAATCCATCTATTCTACTGGCATTTAGAATTGCTAAATATTTTGAGATGAGTATAGAAGATATTTTTATTTATGAGGAGGAAACGAAATGAAAAGGGTAAAAAACTATTTGATTGCCGCTGTTGGTATTGTTGTATTAGCGTTAGGACTGTTTTTAGTGAAAACCTTGGATAATCCTAAAGAATTTCTGATGGCGCTGCCATATGTTTGCATAGGAATTGGCTGCGGTATTTTTGGATACGGAATGGGTGAGCTCATAGCAAGCAAAGCAGTACAAAACAATCCGAACATACAAAAGCAAATGGAAATCGAGAAAAATGACGAGCGAAATATAGCAATTTCGAACCGTGCCAAAGCAAAGGCTTACGATATAATGACCTTTGTATTTGGAGCGCTGATGGTTTCTTTTACTCTTATGAGCGTAGATGTCGTACCCACTTTGCTCTTGGCATTTGCTTATTTATTTGTACACGGTTATGGAATTTATTATCGTTGTAAGTATGTCAAAGAAATGTAGAGGTATTATTAATTTTGAACCAATCCAAATGTTAAATCCCAGATACTAAAGTGGATTGAAAGCGGAATTGCTCAGCGTTCAACAGCAACGGAGCACACGAGCAGCAAACCTTGCAATAGGATTGCTGCTTTTCTTTAGCCCAAAATCAAAGGAGACTCAAGCCGAAAAAAACTGCCCACCACAACTAATTAAGTACTTTTTACTGCTTTTATGCTTTGCTGGTCTGGAAACGCTTTATGATCCACTTTATCAGCTTTATAAGGACCAGTACGACTTCAACAACCGTCAATGCTAGAACGATATAAAAGATTTCTTTGTGTTCCATCACCCTTATCTTCATTTTTTCGAAGGTGGTCATTTCGGGGAGGATTTCCACTTCAGGAAACAGATCCACAGCGATTGCTGTGCCGTCTACAAGTGTAAATTTTACATTACCCAGCACGGTGTTCTTGTATACAGGAAGCTTCATGCTTGATTCATCGGGGGTAAAATACTCTACATTTTGAATATAGCTTACCCCCAAAGGGTAGGTGTAATATACATCGCTTCCTGCTACAAGGGTAATGTTATACTCCCCGATTTTCGTTTCAGATAAAGCCTGTCCCTTCGAAACCAGAATATCCCTTCGAAAATTGTTAAAACCATGATCAAGCAGCTTTATACTGTCGGTATACATGGTTTCCGGAGGTGAATCCAGCAGGATGCAGGCCAGCTTTTGCTGCCCACGGGTGACGGTAGTGATCACCGTTTGAAAATTCGGATCGTTGAAATCCACTTTTCCGCCGTCCACACCATCATAGCTCCAGAACAATTCATTCAGGTTTGTCAGTACCAGGGTTTTTTCTTCGTCAAACCATGGTTTGGCCTGGGTGGAAAATACCCTTTCAAAGTCGGGGATTGTGGACAGCCCATGTCGCAGAAGCTTTGAGATATCCGCAGCGGTGGTTCGCTGGTTTTCATCATATTTCCCCGTTGGGTTTGAAAAATGGGTATTGGTCATGTTCAACGTTGCTGCGTAATCATTCATCAGCTTGACAAAATTATCAACTGTTCCGCCGATGGCTTCAGCCAAAGCGATTGCGGCATCGTTTGCGTTGCTTAATATGCAGGCATGGATTAAACTTTGGGCTGTATACTTCTCTCCAACCGAAAGCTCGAGCATGGCGTCTTCAGCGTTCACTGCTTCCTTGCTGGCAGTAACCATTTCATTCTCTGTTTTTTCAAGAGCGATCAAAGCGGTCATGATTTTGGAGGCTGCAGCAATATGCAAAGGTTCTTCCGGATTTTTCGAGTACAAAACCTGCCCGCGCCGCAGTTCGATCAACAGGGCGGAGGGTGCTTCAATAACAGGTTCAGACGGAAGTGCCAAACCAGCAACAGGCGATATACTGATGAAGATTAGCAAAAAAAACGACAAAACCTTCTTGAACATAGGTGCCTCCACAATAGCCTTTACAGGTATATTGTACCTGATTCCATCCACTAAAAACAAGGTTACATTCAAAGATATACCTTATTTTTTGTTTATGCAATAGGGGACTGGGCAAATTTTCCGCTTAAAAGTAAGGCAGGTTGCAGGCAGAGATGTCTTCAATCTGCTCGCGTTAAAAATGATACCGGCAATAAAAAAAGAAGAAACAACAGTTCCTTCTCTTGTTTTGTACGAATGTGCCGGAAATAATTCTGCTAAGCAATTTATCAAGCCGGCACTGAGGGTTTGGATCAATCTACGATGAAGGGCTGGATATCCTGCAAAAAATCCGTAATGCCGTCTGCATGGGCTTCCACCTTGATGGGTTTGCTTAAATCAAGGCTGAAGATACCCATGATGGACTTGGCGTCCACGATATAGCGCCCCGATGTCAGATCAACATCAAAATCGTACCGGTTGACGATATTCACAAAATCCTTCACATCATTAATGGATTTGAGCATGATATGAAATGTAATCATATTTTAACACCGCCTTTCTGTGTTTCTTCTGCTTTACCATTGATTCCCCTGATGCAGGGCTGGCATAATGAGATTAAGCTGATCCTGCATATGGAATATATCATATTCATATTAGCGTTTGGCTATGATTTAGTCAATTACAATTGTATTAAATTTTACAGTGGCAGATTATACATGATTGCATAAAACACAGCTTTCTGAGAAAATGGGTTTACCGGCATGACATGCGGATGAAATCAATATAGGAACGGGTGAACAGACCATTGAAAAAAGTAGCTTTTATTACCTTGGGCTGCAAGGTAAACACTTATGAAACCGAGGGTATGAAGAGAATATTTGAAAAGGACGGTTATAAGGTGGTTGAACCGGAAGAAACTGCGGATGTCTATATTATCAACACCTGTACTGTTACCCATCTGAGCGACAGAAAGTCCAGACAAATGATCCGCAGAGCCAGAAGGCTGAACCCACAGGCCGTAATCGCAGCGGTAGGATGTTATGCACAGGTTGCCCCGGATGAAGTGTCCACCATTGATGGGGTGAACCTGGTGGTGGGGAACAATCATAAGAATAAAATTCTTTCTCTGGTGAATGAAGCTTCCTGGAATACACTACAGGTGGAGGTCTCGGCAAGAAAAGAGCTGAAGGAATATGAAGAACTCTGGGCGCAGACCTTCAGTGGGCGTACCCGGGCCTTTTTAAAAATACAGGATGGCTGTGATCAGTTTTGCAGCTACTGTATCATTCCCTATGCCCGGGGAGGTATTCGCTCCAGAAATTTCGAAAGCATTCTGGACGAAGCACAAAAATTGTCTGATAACGGTTTTTTTGAAATTGTGCTGACAGGAATCCATTTAACCTCCTACGGCGTTGATACGGGAAGATATAGCCTTATCGATGTTATTTCATCCTTGAATGATGTTGAAAGCATACACAGAATTCGTCTTGGATCCTTGGAGCCTTTGTATATGAATCAGGAAATGATTGCCCGTATGACCCGCATTGAAAAGCTTTGTCCGCATTTTCACCTGTCGCTGCAAAGCGGATGTGATGAAACGCTGAACCGAATGAACCGAAGATATACAACCGGTGAATACCTTGAAATTGTAGAAGGCTTGAGGAAATATTCTCCTAATGTGGCGATCACAACAGATATCATGGTGGGTTTTCCGGGGGAAACCGATGAAGAGTTCGAAAAAACCTGCAGCTTTGCACAAGCCATTGGCTTCAGCCAGATTCATATATTTCAATATTCCATCCGCAAGGGAACCAAAGCTGCCGGTATGCCGGATCAAATTCCATCCCATACCAAAGAGGAACGCAGCAAAATACTTGAAACCATTGCGGAGAAAACAAAATTCGCATTTCGCCAAAAGCTTCTTGGAACAGTTGAGCCAGTGCTTTTTGAGCATGTACAGGACGGTCTGTGGGAAGGACATACACCGAATTATATACCGGTACGCGTGGCTTCTACAGCAGATTTGACCGGAAAAATCCTTTTGATCAGGCTGATGGAAAACAACTCCGAATATGTTTTGGGAGTTCCAGCGGGGTGAACGTGTATGACCAGACTCTACCTTTGAAATACCTCGCTGGACATGCTTTCGGGGTCCGGGAAATTGGGTGTGCATGATAGGGCACACCTGCAAATTCAATCCGGGGTGTTTCAAGGGGGTTCAGCTGGAGGTTTGCACGTTCAGGAGATACCGTTATTTCGGGACAATATCGTTTGAATAAAAGTATTTAAGGTAATTGGTACCCGCCACCACACGTTTTTCAGCCCTTGGCTGAAAATACGTTAAGAGGTGGGGCGGGGGCCCATCTGGGCCTTATAGCAAAATTAAAGACCACCATATAAGTTTCAAGTCATAACAGAAGGGTATTAGATTACCAGGGATAATTTTTCTAGGCGGAAGACCAAGTATTGCACGAAGAAAAAGGAATTTTGTGAACAGAGGTTTTGGGTAATGTTTCCCCGGCCTTCTTGTAAAGCCGAGTTCAGACATTAACTTCTGAAATAAAGCAAAATACTTCTGAAACAAAGCAAAATATTCGATCATCCGATTTGGGGATATTGTATAACGAAATACGGGGTATGTTTGTAGAAACAACATATTGTATTGTTTGTATTAATATATTACTATTAGAATAGATAGAAAAGGAACTGGTTTTTTGGGCAATAAAATTCAATCATTTGGCAGACGGGCAGCATACAGACAAAGAGTTGTTCCGATGCAAAAACAGGGAAGTGGAGTGATCGGTTTGAATCATGAAACAATGATGTTTAAAGTCGATAAAGAAAACAACAACCAGGCTAGGGAGATCCTTTTTGCTGTCTATGAGGCCCTGAAGGAGAAAGGCTATAACCCCATAAGCCAGATCGTGGGGTATATCCTCTCCGGAGATCCTACCTACATCACCAACCACAAGAATGCAAGAAGCATCATTCGAAAGCTCGAGCGGGATGAACTTCTCGAGGAGCTCGTTAAAAATTATTTATCAGAAGAATAAAACCGTAGCCCGCAGCAATGCGGGTTTTGTTTTAGGGTCCATGCACATTAAAATCACTACTTAAATTTGCTTTGTGAATTCCCTGTGTCATCGATTATAACAACGGAAGCGATCGCTTGCAATCGCAGCACACCCGGAGAGACCGTTCGGCAGAGCCGAGCCGGCTCCGATTGCATGGGCGAGCAGTGCAGCG
>CAYVFB010000127.1:0-7588 GCA_964450305.1 uncultured Ruminiclostridium sp. | reverse complement strand
TATTTCCCGGGTCGTATCGATCGTAAAGGTGATTTCACCCTGTTTACTGTCAAAGATAACGGCACTTTCGGTATCGAGCAGGATTCCATAATTCCGGGTTGACAGAATAAAGGGGATGGAAATTTTCATATTGTTTTGATATAAATATTCCGTCCTGCCATAATAGTTATATACCCCATCCTCATGCTGACCCAAGCCGTATAAGCCTTCGTTCTCAGTAATGGAAAAAACAATCCTGCCCTCATAGGAAGTACCCGCGGGTTCCTCCCTGGCATTCTCAATATATTCCACTTCTCCGTTTGCAGTCTGTTTCCGTTTGATAATGGGTTCGCCGTCAATGATATACCGATATACTTCTTTCTCGGTTAAGCTGCGGTATGTTTCTCTTAAAACCACATCTCCGTGTTTGTTTTTAAAGGAAATGCAATTGTCTGAGGACGAATGCCTGGCCGTCACAAGTTGATTCTGCGGTTTGAAGCTTTCAGAAATGAGAGCACTGCTTGCAGGGCTCTCTTTTTCGAATGAATATACCACTCTGGTAATGCTTTCATCGTATGGTATAACATGAACAAACAAAGGCAGTTCTTTTCTGTTTTCCATGGACCTTGCTCCTATGATGCCGTATATCACAATTTTAACATGATTACTTCAGAATTGCACCTGCAGTCAAGGCATTTTCTATCTTCTCATTACCAAAAATATACACAATAATGGTGGGTATACTGGTGATGATCATGGCTGCACCAATCTGTCCCCAGTGTGAGACACCGATGCTGACAAAGAAATTTAAAAGCCCAACCGTCAAGGGTCGAATCTTATCCTCCGCTCCCAGAATAAAGGCAAGGAAAAACTCATTATAGGTATTCATGAAAATTAACACACACTGTGTGGTAATCGCAGGCTTGATGACCGGAAGGATAATCCTGAAAAAGGTTTGGTAAATATTACACCCGTCAATACAGGCCGCCTCCTCAAGCTCTTTGGGCAAGCTTCTGAAAAAGGCATACAGCATGAGGACGCAGGAAGACAGGGCAAAGGCTGAATAAGGCAGTATCAGCCCAAGATGTGTTCCTTTCAGCCCAAGGTTACGGTTCATAATCAGCAGCGGAATGATAACCACCTGAGCCGGGATGATTAATCCCATTGAAATATAGCTTAATGCAACGTTCTTATATTTCCAGTTCATCCTGCTGATACAGTATGCCAGCATGCTTCCAAAAAACACTGTCACAAGGATGGTGCCAACTGAGTATATCAGACTGTTGGACAGGTATCTTGGAAAATTGAACTTCTTCAAGGCATCCGCGTAATTATTCCAAACGAAGGTCTGCGGTAATCCGAAAGGATTATCGTAAACTTCACTTTTGGACTTGAACGATATGTTCAGCATCCAATACATCGGGAAAAGAAACGATAATCCCACCAACACCATGATGATTTTCACCAGAATTTTTTTGTATTTTCCCATTTGATACACCTTCCTGTATTGGAGACCGTTCGGAAAAACATGTTTATTCATTCACTGCTTTCCATGGCTTGAACCCCGCATCGTTTCGTTCATTTTTACTTTTTTATGCGTGTTCCCAAAGGATAAGCAGACTTTCCGATCCATCTCCTAGAATTCAATCTTCTCTTTAGCAACAAACTTATTGATGGCAAATGTCAATACCAGGCATTCAATGACAAACAATATGGCAATTGCACAGCCCTGACCAAAATCCGAAGCAGAAAATGCCTTATAAAACAACTGATAAATCACTGTCCGCGACAAATCACCCGGGCCACCACCCGTCATGATCCTGACGTGAGCAAATTGCGACATGCATCCAAGGACGGAAAGCACAAGAAGGTATTTTGTCACATCCTGCAATAAGGGAATCGTTATCTTGATGCTCGTCGTGAAAAATCCCGCACCATCAATTTGTGCCGCTTCATAGTATGTTTTGGGAATTGCCTTGATACCGGTATAAAAAAGCAGGGCATTCAAGCCCAGATACTGCCACAGGAAAGCGGCAGCAATCGCAGGAATCACTGTTCGCCCGTCTGACAGCCAGGCCAGCGCCAGATCATCTAAGTTTAACGCCCTCAGTATACTGTTTAGAAGACCCCACATTGGCTCATAAATGGCAATCCACATTTGTGCAATCACCGTGACGGACAGAACGGCGGGGAACACACTGCTCGCTTTAAAAAACCTTCTGATGCCTTCACTTTGCCTGTCCATCACTAACGCCAGCAGCAGTGAAATGGGCAAGCCCACAAAGGTGGACAAAATCACAATGATGAAGGTATTCAGGTTTGATCTCCAAAAGGTATCGTCCTGCAGGACAGTTGCATAATTCTTAAAGCCTACAAAGCCCAAGTTTCTAAAGCCGTCATTGTCCTGGAAGCTGATGAAAATTTCCGGGATAATCGGATAGATCACAAACATCGTAAACAATACTAATGCAGGAAAAGCAAAGATGAAGGTTGCCACTTTATTTCCATAGAATTTGTTCATGAGTATCACCTTATTAATCAACATCCCTATATGAGGTTTACCCATATAGGGATGTATTCATTCTTATAGTATGATTCGTATCCTACCGCTGTTATTTAAAGTTGTCCGCCCATATCGGATTGATTACCTTGATATAATCGTCCGGTGAATACTGTCCTGTGAGCAGCTTGCTGTTTTCTGTTGCAAATTCTGCCGACATTTTGGCATTGAAGGTAGCTGCCCAGAAGGAAGGAACCTTAACGGTTGCAGCATTGAACTGATCGAGATTCTTTTGCAGCAGTGGTGAAATACCCTCAATCTTAACGCCTGTATCCAGCATGGTTGGCGACTTCTGCTCAATATTATAGAACAATCCATCCTGAGTTGCACAGAACATAGCGAACTGGGCGGCAACTTCAGGATTCTTCGTGCCTGCCGAGGCCAGATAGCCACTCAACGGTGCTCCCCAATACTGGATCATGCTGTTCGGATCAAGACCTTCCTTTGCAGTCGGCCACGGGAAAAAGTCGGTATCCGGGCTTGCCTTTTCAAGGTTGGTGGTTTCCCATGCGAACATAGCCAGCATCGCTGCCTTGCCTGAGGTATACATTTCAACTGCGGGGCCGTAGTCGATATTGGTTACGCCATCGGCAAAAGCTCCGACCTGTACCAGCTTTTGAATTCTGGTCAGCGCGTTCTTCACAACCGGGTTGGTGAAATCGGTTTTGTTGTCCACGATATCCTGGGCAACCTGCGGGTCCTCAGCCATGATCATGGTCTGAACCATATGCAGGTTCGGGGTCCAGCCATCCTTGCCAACGATGGACATCGGAACGATACCCTTTGCCTTCAGTGTTTCGCACAGGGTGACAAGCTCGTCAAAGGTCTTTGGAGCAGTAAGGCCATACTGGGTGAAAATGTCCTTATGATACCACAATCTTGGAGAAAAATACTGGTCTGCACCCGGCTGTACGCAATAAAGCTTGCCGTCCTTATCCGGAGATACGAGAGCCTTTAATGATACCTTCTTTTCAAAATCGGATCCCTTTACATATGGATATAAATCCAGTGCATTGCCTGCTGCAATGACAACGGTAGAGAGATTCTGTTCGGAGAACCATACGTCCGGCATGTCTCCGGAAGCATTGTAAGCCTTCAGCTTGTTGGCATAATCCTGTCCGCCGCCGCCCAAATCATATTCAACTTCCACATTGGGCATATCCTTCGCTACATTGACTTTGATGTAGTTATCACGGATTTTGTTTCTATTCTCATCGGTACTTAAGGAGAGGAACTTGATCTTGACCTTTTCAGCAGGTTTTTGTACATTATCTCCAGATGTAGTATCTGTAGGGGTTGGTACTGTGATGGGCACACATGCCGCCAAAGAAACAATTAGAATAACGGTGATGGCGATCGCCATCAGTTTTGTTAACCGAGTCATTTTTTTGCCTCCTTCATCTTCAATTCAATTCAGACAACAGCCCTTTCGAAAGGATTTAATCCGTTATTTCAATTGTATCTCGCTGTCTTCGATTGATGGAAGGGAATATTCTTTGCGAACAAGGAAAATTATTGGATACCTCAGCAAAGGCGTTTTTTGTTTTCAATATATTTGCTTGGAGCCAAACCAAAATATTTCTTAAAGCATTTACCAAAATAGTTTGCATCCGCG
The DNA here is from genome assembly GCA_964450305.1 of uncultured Ruminiclostridium sp. GTDB lineage: Bacteria > Bacillota > Clostridia > DSM-8532 > DSM-8532 > JAAYJG01. Next base: position 3,434 of record CAYVFB010000127.1, on the reverse strand, counting down.
TACCCTACTCTGCCGGCGATATCCAAAACCAGACTGTTCCCGGCGTCAATAAGCTCCTTGGCCTTGTTCATTCTGAACTCCGTCAGGTATTCATTGATGGTGATCCCCGTATCACGTTTGAAAAGGAAGCACAGGTGCGCATAATTGATATACAGGTGCTTTGCAATTTCATCAATATTCATCTCATCCTTATGGTAGTTCTCACGGATATACTTTTTAACGCCTTCGATCAGCGAGGAGGTTTTTGAGCTTCGGATTCTTTTTGCGGCTTCGAGGGTTTTATTAAAAATACCCGCCACCCATTTCTCAATTTCATGAATTGACCTTTTGGACTGGATTTCATCAAATATATTCAAAAGATTATTGGGTAATACTTCCTTTAGAGCCAGTCCGGTTTCCACAATAAATTCCATGCATACTGAAACCATTTCAATACAAATCACATAAAGGATCTCATGATGTATGTTTTCTTCACGGATGTCCATGAAGATCTGGTTTAAAATATGAAACACCTCTTCGCTGTCTGCGGTACGCATAGCGATTAAAAGCCGGTTTCTATGCCCGGCCGTAAACAGGTTCACCCTAATCTCGGAGCCTTCTACCGAGCAATAACTGATGACGCGGTCCTTTCCCTCGGTTAGCTTGTTCTTTAAGGCAACAAGGGACTCCTTGTAGGATGCTGAAATATCAAAAAAAGACTTCTTTTCGTTTCCAATGCCAATGGTTACTGTGAAATTCAGATACCTGGAAACTGCTGCCCGGATTGCTTCCAGTCTGTTATCAAGCAACAGTTGATTTTCCAGCCCGTTTTGTTTTGCTCCGATGATGATACAAATGCGGTCATTGTTGTCATAGCAAACTTCGCGGGTAAAAGAATCCCCCAGCAGCTCACAGGCAATGTTGGTCACTGCAAATTTCCATAGCTGCAGGTCTTCATCATTCCAGTCCTCATCCCTTTCGTGGTTTATCTCTATTGTTGTGACCCGATAATACTCCGAATTCAGGTGAATATTCAGGTAAGCCATCTTCTTTGAAATATCTTTGCTGTTGCGAGTCAGATTCCCTTGTATCAGCTCGTTTAGAAATTTTTCCCTGACCAGCGGGACACTTTCCTTCACTTGTTGTCTTAACCTGTTGAACTCGATTTTGATATTTGTTTCCCTTTCAATTTCGTTCTTTAGTTCAAACAGGGCTGCTTTCAGTTCTTCTTCATCAATTGGTTTGAGTAAATAATTGTGTACACCTAGCTGGAGTGCCTGTTTCGCATATTGAAACTCACTATGACCGGTCAATATCACAATCTTGATGCCCAACCCCCTGCTCTTGGTTTCCTGAACAAATTCCAATCCGTCCATCATCGGCATATTGATATCGACAAGAATGATATCCGGTTCCAAGGTTTCTACCTGGTTCAGCGCATCTTTTCCGTTTTTGGCTTCACCGCATATGATGAATCCAAGGTCTGCCCATGGCAGTGATACCTTAAGAGCCTCCCGAAAATAGAACTCATCATCCACAATCATCACTTTCAACATATTTTCCCCCTATGGCAAAATGGCAGGCAGGATTACTGTAACCCTGGTATATTCGTTCATTCTGCTCTCTATCCGAATTCCATATTGGTCTCCATACAGAAGCTTTATTCTGGAATTCACACTGTAGAGTCCAAAATCTGAATTCTTGTGATGGCTTTCCGGCTGGCTCAGAATCCTGTCTATCAGTTCATCACTGATGCCAATCCCGTCGTCTGTCACTTCAATCGTCACGGTTTTCTCCGCCAAATACCCCTTTATTGTCAGTAACCCCTTATCTTCCTTCTGCTTCAGACCATGGTAAATGGAATTCTCCACGAGAGGCTGCAAGGTTAGCCTTGGAATCTGGTATGGATAGATTTCTTCGTCAACCTCTACCGTAAAATCAAGGTATTCAACATATCGCAGCTTTTGTATGGACAGATAGTTTTCTGTCAGCTGTATTTCATCCTTGATGGTGATGATATCCTTCCCTTTGCTCAGGGAAATGCGATAGAACCCGGCAAGGCTCTTCGCGGTCATCATGGCGTTGTCTTTCAGGCCCAGTTTGATGAAGGAAATGATGGTTTCTATGGTGTTATACAAGAAATGGGGTTTTATCTGGGATTGCAAAAGCTTGAATTCATTTTCCCTTTTCAGCTTCTGCTCCAGATAAATCTGTTCCATTAGCTGATTGATCTTATCCATCAGGCTGTTAAACCCTTCCCCCAGCATCCCAATCTCATCTTTTGCCCTAAAATTCGCTCTTAATTTCAAATTTCCGGTTTGAATCTCCCGCATAATGTTCACAAGCTTCAATATGGGCCTGGAAATCTTGTAGGACAGCAGGTAAGAAGCTGCAAAAGCAAAAAACAGGCAGATGACTCCAAAAATAATGATCAGCTTCGTAATATTTTTATTCTCATCTGTAATTTCATCCAGCGGTGTAATGCTGATAATATTCCAGTTCAGTTTTTCAAAACCCGTAACGGTGACCAAAACCTGTATTCCATCAATATTGCGGATAAAGCTTTGAACATCGGTAATATCTTCAAGCCGATAGTTTTCCAAATATTTCTCTTCCTCAAAGACCTGGTACAGTTCAGCTTTGTTCTGAGTGGAGATGATCCTCTTCTTATCATCGACGACATAAAATTTATCCCTGTGGTTAACGATATTATCCAGGTACATGGAAGCGAGATCTTTTTCCGCCAGGTAAAGAACCACGGTTCCCAGATAATGTCCGGTGTCCATACCAATGATCGGTTTTGCAAGGGCAAATGCATCTGCTTCTCCGCCATATTTGAATTCCATCCGGATCAGACCAAGCCAGCTTGGTGTCTTTTTTTGCTGAACATCGTTTATGACATCAGGGGTAAAGTAATGATAAATGCTTGTGTTGTCCACATATCCAACGTCAAAAATCCTGCCATGGGCAGAAATGATACTTGCTGCAACGATATGGGTAATGGGCTCGACCACATTACTGGATGCGCTGGATAATGTCTTGTCCAGGTCCAGACTGTCTATGGAATCCAGTTCATTGCTCTCTATCCGTTGCAGCTGGCTTTGCAGCCTGTTGTCAATGGAAAGAATTCTTAAGTAATTCTCGGCATTGTTAGTCAAATTCAGCAGGCTTCTGTCGATCAAGGCCAACTCTCTTCCGGCGTTTTTCATTGCTTTTTCCACGATAGCCCGGTTGGAAATCTGAATGGTCAGAAAGGCGAAAATCGTGAAGGAGAACAAAAGTATCGCCGCACAGAAGATGAATATTTTGTTCTTGATGGAAACATTATTAAACCATGTATCCAAGCCATTCAGGTGCTTTTTTTGATTCATCCGGCAACCTCCGGTATGTATGAATGTTGATCAAATGCTCCTAAGACCCCTGCCTCAGAGCGTATTTTTGCCCTTCAGGCAAAA
>CAYVFB010000126.1:0-7645 GCA_964450305.1 uncultured Ruminiclostridium sp. | reverse complement strand
CAATGAACTGATCGTAAACGCTATAGAGCATGGTTATAACAAGCTTGGAGGGCCTGTATCGGTATATCTTCTCAGGCTTTCAGACTCTATTGTACTGGAGGTTTCTGATTCGGGAATTGGAATCCACCCCGAGCTTTTAAACCTGGAAAAGATGATCCAGGGCATGGATGATCTGACAATCCGGGGCTGGGGGCTGTCCATTTTGAAAAAGGTGTCCTCCAGCTTTATGATTCGACCCAACGAGCCAAATGGAACCATCATTTCCATGACGATGCGGGTCTAAATTTCACAAAAACCGCTTTCTATACACAATTTTGCTCTTTTTGCTGTCTTCTCATCGCCCTTCAGGGCGTTTTCGATAAATTCGGGATGCTCCGTAAAGAAGCCTTTCATAAAACCATCCGGGTCCTCCATATATTGAATGACCATGTCATATTGCGCAGAATTGATATACTGTTTATCACAAGCTTCCCGGAATACGCTTCGGTCAATCCTGACAAGGGCATGTGAAGCCACACCCATGCTTTCCAGTAGTTCATGGCCTCCCTGCATCCTGTCGATGATAACAAAGGAAGCATTAAGGTTCCCCATAGCCTTTTGGATGACGGGAACCCACGCCCGTTCATAGCTGGATGCGCTGGTGATCAGATCAGCAATATGTAAAACGCGCGCCCCTTTCAGTGTGATAACATTTTCTGTTTTTCCACCATAAAAAATTCTTGCATCCAAATCTTTAAAAATTGTGATATGGGGCTTGTTCAGCAGCTTGGAAGCAACGAGCGAGAAAAACCAGTCTCGCCGCTCCCCGCCTGAAATATAGTCGATGGATTCCACGGGGATGGTTTTTTGAATGGTCTGCAGAAGCGTATCCATGCAGTTTTTATAGATCGGATCCTGGCTGTAGTTTTCCATAACCTGCGCGGCTACGATTTCAGAGCACTGCTCCTTGTTCGCAACTGCAGCATCGATTATCTTCAGAAGGGCATTCGCCTTGTCTTCGCTGCCGTACAGAAAGTGAGTGTTGATGTAGTAAGGCCCGATTTTACCCGAGGTGTACCAAAAAGGGCTGTCAGACGGGCATACCCGTATAGCCTTTGTTTGGAACAGAGCTTTCACAAGATTTTCAGTATTGTTCGCCATAAAATCCTCCATTCATCCAGTTCCTGAGAGCCAGAAAAACTGCCGCATCACTTGTTTTGCTGATTGAATTTCTCCCGATATTCAATAAACCATTGTTGGTTTTCCAAGGTGCTGGTGGTATCATCCAGATGGGTTGCATCCCCTTCCATCTCTATCTGGAACACATTGTTGTCTTTGGTAACTATCGTTACAGCGGTATTATCATACCACGTAATTTTGACAATATCCTCCAAAGGCCATCCTTTGAACCAGCACATCAGAACCCGGATAACCGTACCATGGGTCACGACGCAAATGTTTTTGCCTTCTTCCCTTTGAAAAATGTCTGTTATCGCACAAACAACCCTTTGACGGAAAGCTTCCATGCTTTCACCCTCTGGCATTTGGTGCAGATGAGGCTTGGTTTCCCAGATATGATATTCATCGGGATATTTTGCGAGCAGATCATCCCAGCGCATGCCTTCCCACAGTCCTCCATTGATCTCCTTCAAGTCTTCGCGGGAGAGGATGGGCAGATTCTTCATCCGGGCAATAAAGCCGGCGGTTTCCATTGTTCGCTTCAGAATACTGCTGTAAATAACGTCTATGGGCGTGTCTTTCAGCCTTTGTGCAACCTGTTGTGCCTGAAGGGTTCCTCTTTCGGTGATTCCTTCATCGGTCCAGCCGTGAAACTCACGGATTTTATTCCCGACGGCTTCCGCATGACGGACAATGATCATTTTGGTTTTCATCGATACTTCCTTTCACAATCCATTGTTTTGAATGGCTTTGTCTGACTAATAGCTATTGCAGGGGGCCTGGGCGATGGAAAAATCTACTGAGATTGTGGCCTGTGTCTGAGTAAATGGTTTCGTGGGAGGACATTCCAAGGCAGATTCCTGAGCTTTGTGTATGAGGCTCTTAAGCCTGTAATGCACCGGTTAGCTCACTCATTTTTTCAAGCCCATGCCTGTTCATATAGGCTTCTATCCCTTCAGCCGTCTCCACCCAAACACCGGGGTTTACAAACCCGGCGGTTCCTACCATGACCGCAGTGGCACCGGCCAGAATAAACTCAATCGCATCATTTCCATTGGATATACCGCCCATGCCGATCACAGGAATTTTAACCGCATTTGCCACCTGATATACCATCCGGACGGCAACGGGTTTCACTGCAGGGCCGGAAAGACCGCCCATGATATTCGCAAGGATGGGCTTTCTTTTGTCGATGTCGATGGCCATGCCCAGAAGGGTGTTGATCAGGCTGACCGAATCCGCGCCGGCTTCTTCAGCTGCCAGGGCGTTTTGTGCAATATCGGCGACATTCGGAGTAAGCTTGACAATCAGCGGTTTTTTACAAACCTTGCGCACGGCGCTGGTTACCTGTGAAATACCCTTCGGAGTGCTGCCGAACAGAATACAGCCTTCCTTTACATTAGGGCAGGATACATTCAGTTCAATGGCATCAATATCCGCTTCAGACAGGATCTCTGCCATGCGGCAATACTCGTCGATGGTATTTCCAGCGATATTGGCGATAATTTTTACATCATACCTTCTTAAAAACGGAACCTCATCCCGGATAAAGGCATGAACCCCCGGGTTTTGCAGCCCAACGCTGTTCAGGATCCCACCGGGTGTTTCGGCAATTCTCGGCGGCGCGTTGCCTTTTCTTGGTTCGAGGGTCAGCCCCTTCACCGAGACCCCCCCAAGGCGGCTCAGGTCAAAGTAGTTGCCATATTCACGGCCAAAGCCGAAGGTGCCTGATGCGGTGATAACCGGGTTTTTCATTTTCAAGCCGGCGATGTTCACTGTTAAGTCCAAGCGCAGTTCCTCCTTGACAATACTATGGGCAGGTGGGTTCCGGGTTTGACCAGGGTACCTGAGCCCTCCTGATAAATTGAGCCAATGTACTTAGGTCCCTCCGGCTCGCTGTCATCCCATCATCTGATTACGCGTTCTGCAGGGAAAACCGGGCCATCCTTACAAACATGGGCATATTGGTAATCATCTGCGTCGTTCACCTTGCAGGCGCAAACCAAACAAGCTCCGATGCCGCAGCCCATACGCTGTTCCATCGATACTTCACAGAATATTCCCTTATCAACACACAACCTGCCGATGATATTCATCATTGGCTCCGGGCCGCAGGTGTATACGCGATCTGGTCTTGCTTCTTCCAGCCAGTTTTGAAATGGTGTGGTGATTAAACCATTAATCCCATCGCTTCCGTCATCGGTGGCAATCACAAGCTTATCAGAAGCCTTTTCAAAATCTTCTCTTAATACGATGGCTTCTTTCGTACGAAACCCCAGATAAGCTGTTTTTTCAGCACATTGGCTTTCGCTAAGCAGGAACAGCAGGGGAAAAATGCCTATCCCCCCGCCCACAACCGCAATCTTTTCTCCCTTTTGTGGCAGGGTGAAGCCTTTACCCAGCGGGCCCATGGCATCCAGTGTGTCACCTTCGCACAGAGAGCACAACAGGTTGGTTCCCCTGCCTCGGTTCATATAAACAATATCAAAGGTATGGTGAACCCGATCAACCCTGCAAATACTGATGGGGCGCCTTAAATATGCATCAAGCCCGGTGCTGCATCGTATATTCATAAACTGGCCTGGAACGGCTTGTTCGGAGATTTTTTCCGATTGAAGGCGCAGCAGATAAATGTCATCAGCCAGTCTTTCTATTTTTGAAATGGTGGTATTAAAATTCATCCAAAACCCTCCATATACTCAACTCATCCAAAACAGGTTGATTGGGCACACACCTGACCAATCATTTCCTGAGCGCATTATAACATACCCGGCAATTCTATCGCAACCATGTAACAAGGGCTTCTGATGGTTATATGCTACCCCTTTTACTGCTGTGAAGCCTGCCCCGGTTTCGTGTTGTTTGGCGGCACCTGGGTCGGTTGCTTCTGAACAGTAACTTCAGTGCAACGAGCCCGCTTTCAGTTTTTCAATGAGGCAGGCGACGCTGCGCTCTTCCAATTCCATAAAAAAGCTTCTTTCCAGGATCATGCTCAAATCGTGAGCATCTGAACTGGTGATAAACCTTCTTTCCATATATTCCGGGTGCTGCTGAACAAAGCGTTCTTTGGTGGTGTTTCTGGACAGCTCAAGCGTGTACAGGTTCAGATCCGCGGGAACTGTTCCAAGGTTTGAGAGGATACTGTAGGATTCTCTGTCCACGTGTGCAGGAACGGGAACCCCACCCAAATCACGAACCAGGGCTACAGCCTGGTATAAATCCAAAGTGGTGGAGGTCGTCAGTAAAAAATCAATTTTTTCCAGGGGCTCATCCTGGGCATCCAAAATCCATTGGGGCCCGAAGATATCTTCCCGATTGGGAATGTACTGATAATATTGATTTAATTCGGATTGCAGCTGTTCAATGGAATCAAGGGAAGGAAAGTAACAAAGAAGATGGATTTCCTCACTGGTTTCAAGCTCGAGGCCGGGAAGAAGAAGAATCCCCTGTGACAGGGCAAGCTGTGAAACAGCTTTCAGGTTTCCAGTGTGGTTATGATCACAGACGGCTATCACATCCAACCCCTTTAGCTTGCTCATCAGCACGATATTGTTTGGGGTCATGTCGCTGCTCGCGCAGGGGGACAGACATGAATGGATATGCAGATCTGCCGCAGCTTTCATCATGGCAGCCTGCCGCCTGACTGTAAAAAGTAGCGGATGGCTATCTCATAGCTGTCGTGGGGCGCCTGAACAAGGACAATCCCCTGTTCTTCCGCCCGTTTTATCGTAAGCTCATCAACCGGAATGGATTCAGGAATGACAACACAGGCTGCGTTTGTCAAAGAGGCTACCGCAACAATATTGATGTTCGTATGTACGGTGATCCACAGGTTCCGATCCTTCACGCCTGCCATGGCCATACTGAGCAGATCACAGATGTACACACCCGAAATGCTTGTTTGTGCAGCATTGTCTGCGCCGCTTAACAGATTGTATTCATTTTTTTGAACAAACTCCAAAACAGTCATTGGCTTCCCTCCTGGTGGGCTGCACCCTTACCCGGCAGAACCTTATTATCGCTTATTATTTATTTTTTTATAGCAATAAGATGTTATGGCTTTTCTTTCGCATGCTGTTCCAATGCTTTCATCTGTTTTGAAAGGCTGGTAACCTTTTCCCTTAGCTTGAAAATACAGTCGGTTTCACTGGCCAGCCCCCGAACGATATCTTCTGAGAGCGCCTGACAGCTGGGTGCGCCGCATGCTCCACAATCCAGCCCCGGAAGGCCTTCATTAATTTCCTGCATTTTTTGCATTTTTCTCATGGCCTTCATCATATCGTCATCCAGCTTTAGGATGGGTTTATATTCCACGTCCTCGGTCCAAAGCAGGTCCTCATAGCCTCTTGAGCTGTTGACCCCCGAGAAATCCTGCTGTTTTGCCTTTTTAATCTGCCATTTTAAATTGGTCCTGGCCACAAAGGGGTTCACAACTGTTAATGGCCCGCCAAGGCAGCCTTCGGTACAGGATAGGCATTCAACAAATTCGACACCCTCCAGGCGATCTTCTACGATCTCCTCAAGGATTTTTATGACCTGGTGAATTCCATGCACCGCAAGATACTGTTCATTCCGCAGCGCATAGCTTTCACCGCCGGAACGCGCCCACCCCACCCCGTCAAAACCGGAGCAGACCAAATCGCTTTCAATGTCTTCAGGAATTTTGCCCATTTTGTCCAACAGTGGAATATGGATATCCTTCATAGCCAGCACCCCGTTGACGCTGGACTCCTTCTTCTCATACGGGGCTTTGACACTGGTAACCTTTGCCGCGCAGGGTGAAATAAAGAAAACCCCGATTTCCTCAAGGGGAATACCCTTCTCTTTATAGACAGTGTCCTTGGCGATTCTTGCCGCCAGCTCCATTGGGGACTCTATTTTTAAGAGATTGGGAATCAGGTTTGGAAAACGAACCTGAACCAGGCGAACCACAGCGGGGCAGGCGGAAGAAATGACGGGTTTTTTAAGATCTCCCGACTCCAGCAGAATACGGGTTGCATCCGAAACAATCTCGGCTGCCTGGGAAACCTCAAGCACCCAGTCAAAGCCCAGCTTTATCAGCCCCTGTAAAACCCTGTCCCTTGAAAACGTGCGATTGAATTGCCCATAAAGTGAAGGGGCTGGAATCGCAACCTTGTACCGGTATTCCTGGATAAGCGAAAATGGATCCGTAACCGCTTTTTTTGCGCGGTACGGACATACCTTTATACATTCACCACAGTCGATACAACGTTCTTTGATGATGATCGCCTTGCCGTTTCTTACTCGAATGGCTTCGGTAGGGCAGTGTTTGATACAGTTTGTACATCCTCTGCATTTATCTTCATCCAGCGTCACTGAATGGAAATACTTTGTCATTGATTAACCCTTCCTTGCTGGGAGACCGCCCATAAAGCATTATCAGAACTTCACGGACTGTAAACCCGCACAATTACGTTCAATATACCTGGAGCCGGCCGCCTGCGATTAAACAGGGCTGTCAGTGCAGATACATGGTGATATACACCTTAGTTCCCTTCCCGGGAGCGCTATCCAGGACAAATTCATCCGCATGCTTTTTAATATTGGATAAACCCATTCCCGCGCCAAAACCCATTTCACGAATCGTGTCTGGTGCGGTGGAATAGCCTTCCTGCATAGCCAGTTCAATATTCTCTATGCCAGGTCCTTCATCATAAATGAGGATCACAATCTTCTCCTCAAAAATTTCCAATAAAGCTCTTCCACCATTTCCGTGGATGACAGCATTAATTTCTGCCTCATACATGGCAATGGAGGTTCGCTTTATGATTGGCGGTTGTACACCAAGCTGATTCAGCAATTTTCGTACACTGCTGGAGGCTTCCCCCGCAACAGCGAAATCGTTTGCCGGAATAACATACTCTTTTTTGATAAGGCTACTCACAGTTTGTGCCTCTCCCTTTAATTCCTGCCTGATATAAAATTCCGCATGCGATAAACATGGGCAAATCAGTGGATAAAAGCACGATGCCCTTTTCTTCGGCTAGTTCACACATGGCGGCATTCGGCTTTTTCCCCCGCACGAACAGGATCGCCTGAATGTCCATCATCTCGGCTGTTCGCACCACCTGAGGATTAATCAGACCCGTGAGCAGCAGCGCATTTTCTTTGGAGAACGCCATGACATCGCTCATCAAATCTGCTCCGCATGCGGATTTCACGATGATATCGTTTTTATTCACGCAGGTATGTACCTCTGCGTTCATTAAGCTTGCAATTTCAGTAAGTACCATACTTCACCTCATTTCACCAGTAACCCCATTATAACACCGGAAAACCGCGTATGCAATTGCATGAAAAAGCACCTGTTCACCTGCATCGCTTTTATTCATAGGTAAACAGGTGAAGGATCTTCGCATTACGATTGGTAAGATCTTTCGCTGTGCTCAGGATGACATCGCTTCGCTTAGGATAAAAAACATATCTCTGAATCGTAACCTTGCATTTGATTTACAAAAGCCACCCG
>CAYVFB010000125.1:0-7654 GCA_964450305.1 uncultured Ruminiclostridium sp. | reverse complement strand
GATATTGACCTGCTGATACAGGAACATTTAATCGTAGAATTGTACTCCAAGTAAAACCGGTATTATAGCAGGGAGGGTCTTTGAATGATAGAAATTGAAAAGCCAAGAATTGAATGTGTTGAAATGGCCGAAGACTACAGCTATGGCAGGTTTGTTGTTGAGCCTCTTGAAAGAGGATATGGGATCACCCTGGGTAATTCTCTCAGGCGCATTCTTTTATCATCGCTTCCGGGTGCTTCCGTTGTTTCCATCAAGATAGACGGAGTATTGCATGAATTTTCAACAATTCCCGGTGTCGTGGAGGATGTGACCGAGATTATTCTCAACATCAAGGATTTGGCAATAAAGGTACATTCCGAAGGACAGAAGGTCATCTACATTGATTATGAAGGTGATGGCGAGATTAAAGCAGGTGATATTAAAACCGACGCAGATGTAGAGGTTTTAAATCCTGAGCTCCATATCGCAACCCTTAGCGGGAACCACCGGCTCTATATGGAATTGATGGTTGACACAGGCCGCGGTTATGTACCGGCAGAAAAGAACAAACACTCCAATCAACCTATTGGCATCATTCCAATCGATTCCATCTATACACCGGTAAAAAAAGTGAACTATACTGTGGAAAATACCCGTGTAGGCCAGGTTACCGACTTTGACAAGCTTACCATCGAGGTGTGGACAAACGGAAGCATTCAGCCGGATGAAGCCATCAGCCTGGGTGCCAAGATATTAAGCGAGCATCTGAATTTGTTCATTAACCTGACCGATCATGCGCGCAACACCGAGATCATGGTGGAAAAGGAAGAGACGAAGAAGGAAAAAGTACTGGAGATGACCATCGAAGAGCTGGACCTTTCCGTACGTTCTTACAACTGCCTCAAGCGTGCCGGTATTAACACGGTTGAAGATTTGATTAACAAGACGGAAGAAGACATGATGAAGGTGAGAAACCTCGGGCGTAAATCTCTCGAAGAAGTTGTGCAGAAAATGGAAGCCCTTGGATTGTCCCTGACCCCGTCTGAAGAAGCATAAAAATCCAAAGGGAGGGGAACCAACATGCCGTGGCAAAGAAAACTGGGAAGACCTACGGATCAGAGAAAAGCCATTCTGAGAAGCTTGGTGTCTTCACTGATACAATATGGAAAGATTGAAACCACCGTAACCAGGGCAAAAGAAGTACAGCCCATCGCGGACAAACTCATTTCTCTGGCTGTGAAGGAATGCGACAATTTTACCACAAAGCAGGTAAAAATCAGTGCAGCGGTTCTGGACAGCAAAGGGAAGAAAATGACCCAGTCCAAAAAATCTAAAAATGACAACAGCTATGATGTGGTTGAACGCGAAGTCAAGACCGAAATGAAGCCGGTTGACAGCCCCACAAGGCTGCATGCCAGAAGGCAGATGATCACCTGGCTGTACAAGGCAAAGGACAAGGATGGAAACGCCATCAACCTGGCCAACAAGCTGCTCGATGAGATAGGTCCTCAGTACAAGCAAAAGAACAGGTTGTCAGGCTTCACCAGAACCTACAAGCTGGGCCCCAGAAAAGGGGATGCTGCAGAGATGGTCATACTGGAACTGATTAAAGACTAGGCATTAGATGGGGGAGAGCGGAGGAATTCGTTCTCCCTTATTTCATAAAGGGTAACAGGTGATGGGTCATCGGCGTCGCTCATAAGCATGGCCTGTTACCTGTTATTCGATGACGGGGAGCTCCCATGAAAGCAATTGTCGTTGAAGACTTGACATATGAATACAATTCCCGTGGCAATAATGAGCCGGTGACAGCTTTGAGCGACATCTCCTTTTCGGTGGAGGAAGGCGAGTTTGTTGCGGTTGTGGGCAGGAATGGATCTGGAAAAAGCACGCTCGCACGGCATCTGAATGGGCTGCTTCAGCCTGCCGGGGGAACCGTAGTCATTCACGGGCAGCCTACCAGTGCCCAGGAATTGATCTGGAGCATCAGAAGTATTCTGGGGATGGTTTTTCAAAATCCGGACAATCAGCTGGTAGCCACTACGGTCGAGGAGGATTTGGCCTTTGGGCCTGAAAACCTTGGTGTAGAGCCGTCAGAAATTCGTGAGCGCGTCAGTGTCTCCCTGGAAAAGGTGAACATGCAGCAATATACCGAGCATTCACCTCATATGTTGTCGGGCGGGCAGAAGCAGCGGGTGGCTATCGCCGGCGTTCTGGCCATGCGGCCTAAATGCATTGTTCTCGACGAAGCGACATCGATGCTCGATCCACAGGGTCGTGAAGATGTGATGAGCATTTTGCTGAAACTGAACCGGGAAGAGAAAATCACCATCGTTCTGATCACCCACCACATGAGCGAAGCCGCCCGTGCTCAAAGGGTTATCGTCATGAACAGGGGGAAGGTTGTTGCTCAGGGCACACCCCGGGAGGTTTTCGCGCAGGAGCATGTTCTATCCCAGGCGGGGCTTGATATGCCCCAGGTATCTGCTTTGTACCTCCAGGCTTCGAAAGCCGGGCTTGTTGAAAAGGGAAACCTGCCGGTGGTTTTGGATGAAGCTGAAAATTTATTCTCGAAGGTGCTCTTTATGGGCGAAGGCAAGTCCGAACCTGAAAAAACTGCGGAAGAATCGCCGGAAGCAGAAGATATTATCGATATTGAGGATCTGTCCTATGTATATATGCCCAATTCACCCTACGAGCATCAGGCTCTGAAGGAGATCACGCTGAAAATCCGAAAGGGAGAGTTTCTGGGGATCATTGGCCATACCGGGTCAGGAAAATCGACGCTGATTCAGCATTTTAATGGCCTGCTTTCAGCCTCTCAGGGCAGTATAAGGGTTTCGGGCATTGTGCCAAAAGGCAAAGCTTTGAAGGAACTGCGCAGAAAAGTGGGGTTGATATTCCAAAACCCCGAAGATCAGCTTTTCGAAGAAACCGTCGAGAAGGATATTTGCTTTGGTTTGAAGAAATCGGGCCTGTCGGAAGATGAGATCAGGAAACGTATGGAACAAGCCATTTCCATAACCGGGCTGCCCCCTGACATCCTCGATAAATCACCGTTCGAACTGTCGGGAGGGCAAAAAAGAAGAGCGGCCATTGCCGGAGTTCTTGTGATGCAACCAGACATTCTTGTACTCGACGAACCAACGGCCGGGTTGGACCCCATGGGGAGCCTTGAAATCTATGAGTTTCTGGAAACCCTGCGCAGGGAAAGGCAAATCACCATCATAATCGTGTCCCATACCATGGAAGAGGTGGCACGCTATTGCGATCGCGTTGCCGTCATGGATCACGGCAAGCTTGCCATGCTTGAAAAAACCCGTAAGGTTTTTTCCCAGAAGGAAACCCTTGAAAAGCTGGGACTGAACATTCCCCAGGTCACCGAATTGTTTTACAGGCTTCACAGAAATAACCCCAACATTCGCAGAGACATTCTGACGGTGGAAGAGGGCGTTACAGAGTTAAACCGGATGATGGACGGAAACCGGAGGCAGCTATGCTGAAAAATATCACCATGGGTCAGTTCATTCCGGGGAAATCCATTCTGCACCGGGCTGATCCCAGAACGAAAATGATATGGACCATCCTGCTCATGGTCATGCTTTTTATGGCAAATAATATTTACGGGTATATCATGATGCTCGCTATTACCGGCATCATACTTGCGGTCAGTGAGGTTCCGGTTGGCTTTACACTGAAGGGCATCCGGCCGCTGCTGGTCATTCTGATCATTACCTCGGCGATCAACATCTTCGCATACCCCGGCACAACGGTTTTATTGTCCTGGGGTACGCTGAAAATAACGCTGGAAGGAATCCTGCAGGCGGTCATCATCGCAGGCAGGCTGTCGCTGATGGTGATCCTGGGCTCGGTGTTAACATTAACCACAACGCCCATAGCTCTTACAGATGGCCTGGAAACGATGCTGGGGCCTTTGAAAAAATGGAAGATCCCGGTTCATGAAATGGCAATGATGATGTCCATTGCGCTTCGCTTTATCCCCACGCTGCTGGAGGAAACCGACAGGATCATGAAAGCCCAGGCATCCCGCGGCGCTGATTTCGATACGGGTAATATCCTGGAAAAAGCAAAAAGCTTTATCCCGGTGCTGATCCCCTTGTTTGTCAGTGCCTTCAAGCGTGCCGAGGAGTTGGCCACAGCCATGGAGTCCCGCTGCTACCGGGGAGATATCGGGCGCACAAGAATGAAGCAGCTTGGCTATACAAAGGTGGACAGGAATGTTCATCTGTTTTTGCTTTTGTTCCTGATGCTTTTTATCTTCTCGACATTTGTCCTATGAACTGAACAGGAAAGGTTGCCCGGGAATGATTCGTCAGCTAAAATGAAGATATATGGGTTATCTGAATGTTATTAATAGCAAGCAGAGATACCGGTTTGGTTTGATCATAGTTACAGGTATAGTATGAAGAAGTTTTTTTTATTTGCCCGGGCTGCAATTTATCGGGCTTTATATCGGTTGGATCGGAAAAAATCCCTGCAGTATTTACTGGAGCTTGCTTCGATGTATGAACAGCTGGGGCTGTATTTCCGCGCTGCCAGAATCTATTACAGGACGATTCGGGATCACCCGCAGGATCCCAGGGGATATTACGGGGTAGCCATTCTTTACGACAACAGGAAACGATATACAAAAGCGATTCATTGGTATCAAAAAGCGCTGGAAGCAAATCCTGAGTTTGTACACGCATGGTTCTTTATGGCAAATGCCGTTTATGAAAACGGTGACAAGCAACAGTCCATTGAATGTTATCTGAAGGTAATTTCACTTGATCCGACTAATTTCTGGGCTTGTAATAATGTTGGTTCCGTTTATGAAGAATTGAACAGGAACACCGACGCTTTACGGTATTTCAGAAAGGCTCTGGAAATCATGCCCGGACAGCACAAAGCGCTGTTCAATATTGGGGTGGTTCTGTCGAAAATGGGTTACGAACAGAAGGCGCAGGAATATTACTGGGAATCGATCCGGGGCTACAATCGTTATCCATACAGCTTTTTGAACCTGTCCCTGCTGTATAGAAACGAAGAAAAGCTGGACAGGGCTATCGTGGTGATCAGTGAAGGAATACGATGTAACCCAAATGCTTCTTTCCTGTACTATAACCGGGCCTGTTACCTGGCGATATCGGGGAACACCGACGATGCGTTCGTTGATGTGGTGCGTGCGGCAAAGCTGAACCCAACCTATATCAGCTATGTGGAGAAAGATGAAGATCTGGAAAACGTCAGGAAGCTTCCGGGATATGAAGCTCTAAAGAAATTATTGCGGCAGGAACAAAGAGATGAATGATTTCTATTACAGTGAGAAACCCAATTCTCCGATCCGAGAGAAGAATTACACAGTAACCTGGAAAAACAAGACCCTCAGCTTCACCTCAGTCAGTGGGGTGTTCTCCTTTGAAGACCAATTGGATAAAGCATCACGGCTTTTAATTGAAAATTACATCCCCTCCGGGAATTTCGTACTGGATATGGGCTGCGGGTATGGGGCTATCGGCTTGTTTTTAAAAGCTTTGTATCCCCAATTAGCGATGACTTTGGCCGATATCAACGAAAGAGCGGTGGATTATACGCAAAAAAACGCTCAGCAAAACAATTTATGGGTGAAGGTGGTTAAAAGCGATCTTTACGAAGCGTTAAACGGCGGTCTGTTCCATGATATAGTAACAAACCCCCCGATTGCCGCGGGGAAAAGGGTTGTGACGCAGCTGATCCAGCAAGCCGCACATCACCTGCATCCAGGCGGTGCCTTGTGGCTGGTGGCCTTTCATAACAAAGGCGGCTCCACCTTTAAAAAGATCATGGAAGAAACCTTTGGAAACGCGGAAGATATTGAAAAACAGGGCGGAATACGGGTATACCGTTCGATATTGCAGAATTTACACCGGGGACAGGTTCCAGTGTAAATAAAGTAAAACATATTTACACTGGAACCTGTCCCCGGTGTAAATAAGTTTATTGAGGATTGGACATGCTGTTACTTTTTACTTCTGCCTTTTTGGTTGGATTATCGGGCGCAATGATGCCAGGATCGTTGTTGACATACACCATTCGCAAGTCTCTGGCCGTGGGGCCTCGAGCCGGGTTTATTATTACTGCCGGGCATGCGCTTCTGGAGCTTGTGCTTGTGGTTGTCATTTTCATGGGTTTTGGTATCGTACTGCAGTCTGAACCCATACAGATCGGTATCGGAATCGTCGGCGGGGTTCTTCTTGCCTGGATGGGAATCGACATGGTCCTGGGTTCCATTCGAAACAAGGTTTCTGTGAAGACAGACGATGAGCAGGCTCGCTCAGGAAACATGGTTTTATCAGGGGCATTGATATCGGCAGCCAATCCCTATTTCCTGCTATGGTGGGCCGTTGTTGGGCTTGGGTTTCTCCTGCAGGCCTATGAAGACTTTAGCCTCATCGGTGTCGCGATTTTCTATCTGGGGCATATTGCTGCAGACTTTGGATGGTATGCCCTGGTGTCCGGCATTGTCGGGACAACACGAAAGTTCATCAGCGAAAAACCCTATCGTGTGATTCTCACAATCCTTGGCGCGTTGTTGATCTTCTTTGGGGGAAAATTTGTTTTTGAAGCCGTAAGAACACTCATGACATAAGCCATGAAGTGGTATAAAAATATGTAACTGTTTAATGAATGTAATTCTTCAGCAACTCCTTGATCCTATTTTGCTCTTCTTCAGCAAACCAATACAGCGGCACTCGTGCAGCTTTTTTATTTTTCATGGTTACTACAAGGGTATCATTGTACGGAGGGTTTAGTTGAATGGTTTTGATATCTTCGAGCAGGATCTCTTTTGGCTGACCATAAACATATGAAACGCTTATTTTTTCCTCATCAATGATAATTCCGTTAAATGGAGGTTCCTTCTCCTTGCTCCTTTTCATGAAAACAGGGGATTGGATAAAGAGCATCAATGCTGCGAGAATTAATAACATGACAGCTAAGAAGTATTCTTTGTCAATAAATCGTGCAACGCTCATGATGATGTAGCTAAAGAGAAAACCACCAGAAGTTACTTTGGCTTGTCTTGGGTTCATCGGGTAAGAGTATTTTGTTTTAAAACGTTCCATCATTGACCTCCTTTTAGTTATCCGATCTTTCTCCCGGTTAACAGGAATACAGGGTAGTATCGGATACTGCCATCCTCAAAGGTTTTCTTGTTCTGGTAACATATCTTGTGCTCGATATCACCAAACCCAAGATGCTGCAGTTTCGTACCAAGCCAATCCCTGTTAAAGCCATTATGCCCGTCAAAGCCTGGACCGTGAAAGGAGCCATCTTCTTCGTCCAAATCGGCAATGCACAGAAACCCGGATGGAAGGAGCATTTGTGAAAAAATCTTCAGAATTTCATCCACGTCCCGGACATGGTGCAAGGCCAGTAAGGAATAAATGATATCAAATTTTTGATGTGTCTTTTCGTTGAACAAATCCAAACAAAGGGGGGTCATGTTTCCGATTCTTCCTTCCTGGATTTTTTCCCTGACCACAGAGATCATTCCATCGGAGGAATCGACCAACGTGATGTGCTGAAAATGCGGCTGCAGGAAAAAGCTTAGCAGACCCGTGCCACAGCCAAACTCCATTCCGGTTCGTTCTTTGGAACCGGGAACCATTCCTAGAATCTCCTGAGAAATGATTTT
>CAYVFB010000124.1:0-7855 GCA_964450305.1 uncultured Ruminiclostridium sp. | reverse complement strand
CGCGCCAGAGGCTAATTCTGTGACGCTGCGTTTTCATGGTTTTTCAGCACGTTATGTAAAAGAATATCACCACAATAAGGCAAATAGTATAACTACCGAGATGGATGGCAGCATTATATTTAAAATGAGAACCGGTCTAACCGATGACGTTATTCGCTGGATATTAGGTTTTGGTGCCGAAGTTGAAGTTATAGAACCAGAAGATCTGAGACGGCGAATTACCCAAGTCTCTCTTGATTTGTTGAAGATTTATAAGGTTGATAGTTAACTGTAACAAAAATGTAATAAAAGTTTAAAAATATCGGACAGGTTTTAACATGCAGATGTTGTAAAATAAAGGAGAAAAAATGAAAAGCAGTGCGAGACTGCCTTTCATCATATTTTAGTTTCAATCCACATAAGTTACATTCCAGCTACAGATGTGCGGCTTATGACAGAATCATTATAGCACAGTGTAATGCAAAATCGCAACCAAAGTCTTCAATAGACAGTATTTATGCCATAAACAAGATTTGAATACACTCTTTTTACTGTGAAGACAAATATTGAGAAATTGTATAAAAAGTACTTGCAAATATTAAAATTTTATGGTAAAACATAACTATGAAATTTTAGTTCTAAAATATGATAAAAGAATAGTTTACATTTACCTTAAGTGAGGTGATATGACTTTGTCAGAAAAACATTATACAAATACTGATTATATCGCTCATTATCGAAAGAAAGATGGAAAACAACAAAGTGTAACTCAGCATCTAAAAGAAACTGCTGCAATAACAAAAGTACATACTTCTGAGATTGGTATTCCGACTGCAGGTGAGTTAATTGGTTTGCTTCATGATTTGGGCAAGCAGCGGCTACGGTTTCTCAAATACATACGTGAACAAACAGGGCTTGATACTGCTGACACTGATGCAGATGATGTGGATCAAAAAGGTGATGTTGATCATTCAAGTGCCGGTGCTCAAATCGTTTACAGAAAAATGTGCCAAGACGACGCTGATGAAAAGTTAATAACACAATTATTAGCTTTAGCAATATGTTCACACCATTCCGGGCTTGTTGATTGTCTAACATATGACGGCATGAATAATTTCTTCAGGAAAATGTTAAAACCAGAAGAATACACAGGAACTCAAGAGGCATGGAGCAATCTTCCGGAAGATGTTAAAAACAGAATCGATGAGTTAATTTCCAATTCAGAAATCCTAAATGAGATGAAAGCTATATTTGAAAAATTAAGTAAAGGTATTGATAAAGCTGGACAAATGAAAGATACAAATCAGAATATTACTTTCAAGCGGGGGTTGCTTGCCAGATATCTGTTTAGTTGCCTAATCGATGCAGACCGAGAAAATACTGCGGACTTTGAGTTCGAAAACAACAAGGTATACCGAAGCGGGCAGGAAATAACTGATTGGCCAGAATTGTGTATGAAACTGGAAAATCATATTAAAACGTTTAGTGCGGAAAGTGAGGTCAATCGTCAAAGAAAACTCGTGTCTGATGCATGTTTTGATGCTGCTTCAAACCCAAGAGGTATTTTTCGCTTAACGGTTCCGACAGGTGGCGGGAAAACGCTTTCAAGTCTTCGATTCGCACTGAATCATGCAAGATGCCATAATGAGGATAAAAACCCCATTCGAAAGATTATTTACATATTACCGTTTACGACGATCATCGAGCAAAACGCAGAAGAGGTTCGGAGAATACTCGACGACACCACTGATTACCAGGATATGTCAAACAAAAAACCAATTGTATTGGAACACCACTCAAACATTCTACCAGAGCGCGAAACTGCATGGAGTAAACTGGTTTCAGAGAATTGGGATTCTCCCGTTGTCTTTACCACGATGGTACAATTCCTTGAGAGCGCATTTGGCAGTGGAACAAAATCAGCAAGGCGATTTCATACTTTAGCGAATTCTATTCTTATATTTGATGAAATACAAGCCATCCCATTAAGAAGTGTTCATATGTTCAATATTCTTGCACGCTTTCTGACTGAGGTTTGCGGGAGTACCATCGTCCTGTGTACAGCAACACAACCAAGCTTGGGCCAAATTGAGGTTTGCTCACGACGTTTACCTGTCGGCGAGGAACATGAAATTTATCAAGATAGGAACAGTCTTTTTAGAGCTTTAAAACGTGTAGAAATAAAATTTGAAAAAAAGCATATGACCATTGAAGAAATAGGAAATTTAGCTTTGGCCAATCTGAATGAGTTTGGCAGCTCATTGATCGTTGTAAATCGGAAAGACACAGCAAAAGACCTTTATATGTTGTTGAAATCCATACCGAATGCGAAAGTATTCCATTTAACGACCGGAATGTGTGCCGCTCACAGGTTTAAAATTTTAAATGAAATAAAATTACTGTTAAAACCTGAATCAGGTAAACGAGTCATTTGTATAAGTACAAACCTGATCGAAGCTGGTGTTGACATTTCATTCGGTTCAGCCATCCGTTTGAAAGCTGGCCTTGATTCGATTGCACAAACAGCCGGAAGAGTTAATCGCCATGGTGAAATGAATCGCTTGGGGAGAGTTACCGTAGTAAAGCTTTCAAATGAGAATTTAGCACATCTTAGGTATATAGAAAAAGGGGCAAGTGCAACTGACTTTGTTCATACTAAAATACAAAAAAGTCCAGATGAATTTCATAATTCATATATGGGAATTGAAGCTCAAAAACTGTATTCGGATTACATTTTCATGAATGATAAGAATTTGGATTATAAAGTCAGTAAAAAGAGCCCTATTTGTAGGAATGATGATTTGTTCACAATGCTTTCCGATAATGGGTATGCTGTTAGTCTTTATAGAAAAGAAAACGGTAATTCGCGTCCTGAAATGCCTTTATGTCAGTCATTTGCTGCCGCTTCAGGTATTTTTCAGGCTATTGACAGCTATACAAGAGGTGTGTTGGCACCATATGGCAGAGGGAAAGAGATTATCTCGCAATTAGGGAGCAAAGCTGCTGAATTTGAACCACAATATCACCTTCTTCGTGAAGCGCAGCGTTATACTGTGAACATTCCGGCCTATAAACTTGAAGAGTATCTGAATTCCGGTGTCGTTTTTGAAGTTCAATCCGGTTTAGGAGTCTATGCCTTAACTGATAACGTATACCATGAAGACATTGGCTTTTGTACGGATTTCTATTCATTAAATGACGAATGTTTACAATAAGAAAGGGGTGAGAAAATGGGAATCAGAAACCAGGTCGAATTCAAGGTAAGCGGTAAATATGCCTTGTTTACCGATCCAATCACACGTGTCGGCGGAGAGAAATGCACTTATCTCATTCCAACTTATCAGGCACTGAAAGGTATTATTGAATCAATCTACTGGAAGCCGACTTTGATTTGGTACATTGACGAAATCAGAATCATGAATCCGATTCGGACAAGCTCAAAGAATGTTAAACCAAGAGTGTGGGAGGGAGGAAATTCTCTATCGATCTACAATTATCTTGAAGATGTTGCTTATCATGTGCGCGCTCATTTCGAATGGAATACTACAAGAAAAGATCTCGAAAAGGACAGGAATGAGCACAAACATCATAACATTGCCCGTCGCATGATTGAAAGAGGAGGCAGAAGAGATATTTTTCTGGGTACCCGCGAATGTCAGGGATATGCCGAATCTTGCCTATTTGACGAAGGAAAAGGTTCATTTGACGATCTTGCTGAAATGTCTTTTGGAATGATGTTTCACAGTTTTGCCTACCCGGATGAAACAGGAAAGAATGAATTAAGGGCTCGTTTCTGGGAACCTAAAATGATAAATGGGATTATCCGGTTTATCAATCCTGATGAGTGCCAAGTGGAACGGTTTATTAAACCATTGAAGGCAAGGATCGTAGCCACAGTTGGTTTGGACGAGCGTGGATTCGATGAATACTTTGAGTAAGGGGGTGAGAAATTGAGCTGGTTGAGAGATTTATATGACACCTACGAAAGCTGTAGCCAAGCGGTCGGCAGCAGCCAGGAAGAAGGCGATACCTTATTGCTGCCGATTGCACATACGACCATGATGGCTCATGTTGAGATTACTCTGGATGATGATGGTACATTTATTGATGCCAGAGTCGTTTCAAAAACAGATGCTCGAACGTTAATTCCCTGCACTGAAATATCTTCTGCCCGAGCCGGAAGTAAACCGGAAGCACATCCTTTTTCAGATAAGCTTCAATATCTGGCGGCTGATTTTACACAATGGGGCGGAACTGTAACCAGTGGATATGCGCATACACCAACAGAGCCTTATCAAAGACTGACAGAATTACTTGAAAAATGGTGCACTTCTGATTATGCTCATCCGAAAGCAATATGTGTTTTGAAATATTTACATTCTGGATCAATCATTCAGGATTTGGTAAATTCCGGAGTTCTATTAGTTGATGAGAACAACAGGCTATTATCAAAAAGCACCGCAAAAAAGAAAGGCATTCGTTATCCATTGACTGAAGTTATGACTGCTTCAGCTGAGCCCTGGGATGCAGTTATTCGGTGGATCGTTTATGAAGGACAAACCCATGAGACTTGGGAGGACAAGTCCCTGTATCAAAAATGGATTGACTATTATGCCTCTATTCAAGAAAAGAAAGGCTTATGTTTCATTAAAGGAGAGGTACTTCCATTAGCAAGCTTTCATCCAAAAAAAATCCGTAACGACGGAGATAATGCAAAGCTCATATCTTTTAATGACAAAAACGGATTCACATTTCGCGGAAGATTTGATGATGCGGATCAGGCGTATGGGGTTAGTTTTGATGTTACGCAGAAAGCTCATAATGCTCTTCGATGGCTAATTTCACGACAAGGGTACCAACAAGGAGATTTTGCCTGTGTTGTATGGGAAAAATCTGGAAAGCAGTTGCCGAAGCTTTATAGTGATACTGAAGAGTTATCTGTAGATGAGGATTCAAGTATCATTGATACAAATCAGAATGCGGGAATTGCTGTAAAGAAGAAGCTGGAAGGTTATAGAAGCAAACTGCAGCTTAATGATCAAATTGTTGCCATGATGCTGGACTCAGCGACACCCGGCCGCCTAGCTATCACTTATTACCAGACATTCATGGGATCAGTATTATTAGATCGATTAGAACACTGGCATACCCGTTGCCAATGGCTTCACCAACATAAGTCCAGGGAAGTACCCCAGGAAGGTAAGAAAAAGCCGATTAAGCAGTACTACACATTTTTAGGAACGCCATCTGTATATGATATGGTTTCAGCAACACATGGCAGGGATTCTGATGACAAGTTGCGAAGACAAAGCTTGAAGCGGCTTCTTTGCTGTATTTTGGAAGACTTGCCACCACCAGCGGATATGGTTCGGAGTGCGATTCAGAGGGCATCCAATCCATTGTCAATGGAGAGTTATGAGTGGAGGAAGACATTAAGCATTGCATGCTCAATGTATAATGGTCTACTTGAAAAGGAGGGATATAAAGTGGCTCTGGAGACTCAGAGAAATGACAGAAGTTATCTTTATGGCAGATTGCTTGCATTAGCAGACAGCATGGAACAAGTTGCTCTTAATGCTTTAAGGGAAAACCGGTTGACTAATGCGCAGCGGTATATGCACACATTCTCAATCAAGCCGGCAGCAACATGGTTAACAATTTATCGATCAATAAATCCATATAAGCAGAAGCTGAACAAGTGGAGAAGGGAGTACTATAATGGCTTAATTTCAGCTATCACGGACATGTTTAAACCGGATGAATTCGAATTGAATAAACCATTAACCGGTGCTTTTTTACTTGGATACCATAGCCAGATGGAATGGCTGAAAAACGATACGCACAATAAAGCGAATCAAAATGAAAATAATCAGGAGAATGGAGGAAACGAATCATGAGTATCAGTAATAAAATTGATTTTGCAGTTATTGTAAATGTAAAAAACGCAAATCCCAATGGTGATCCTTTAAATGGCAACCGTCCCCGTACGGCAAACGGATTCTTGGGTGAAATCTCTGATGTGTGCATCAAGCGAAAACTACGCGACAGATGGCAGGAAATGGGACAAGAGATTTTTGTACAATCCGACGACAATTGCATTGATGGTTACAAAAGCCTTAAACAAAGAGCAGATGGTGAGTTGAAAGCAGAACAAAAAGACGAGACAAAATTTCGTGAAGCAGCCTGTAAAAAATGGATGGATGTACGGGCATTTGGGCAGGTTTTTGCATTCAAGGCAGATAAAAAGAAAGAAGACAAAACAGATGATGACAACAAGGGTGTTTCGATTGGAATTCGCGGACCAGTTTCACTTCATCCTGCATTCAGTGCAGTACCAGTTAATATAACAAGTACGCAAATTACAAAAAGTGTAAGCTCCGAGGGCGATGGTACAAAACGAGGTTCCGATACGATGGGTATGAAGCACAGGGTGGATCATGGCGTTTACGTGTTTTTTGGCAGTATAAATCCACAACTTGCTCAGAAAACAGGTTTTTCAGATGCCGATGCAGAAATTCTGAAGGTGTCATTAAAAAACCTCTTTGAAAATGATGCCTCCTCCGCGAGACCAGAGGGTAGCATGGAGGTACATAAGGTGTATTGGTGGAAACATAATTGCCCTAATGGACAATACTCATCTGCAAAAGTCCATCGGACACTTTCAGTGAGTGCGAATGTTGAAGAACCAACAAGCATCAATGACTATACGATAACGTTGGACAAGCTTGGGGGCTTGGAACCTGAAGTTTTAAACGGTTTTTAATTAATATGAGTTATAAAGACGATGACAACATGCTTCTGCTTTCTGGTATCCAGCATTATGCCTTCTGCCCAAGGCAATGGGCTTTGATACATTTGGAACAAATATGGCTGGATAATGTTAGGACAGTAGAAGGCAAACTACTTCATGAACGTGCTGACGACCCCTTTTCTGATGAAACCAGGAAAGGGGTTCGCGTCGTGCGTGCTTTACCCCTCTCATGTAAAAGCTTAGGATTCCGGGGTATAGCAGATGTTGTTGAGTTTCACTTGGTTGATACTTTATTATTAGGAAAAAGCTGCAGGCTGTTCGGCAGAGAGGGTTGGTGGGTTCCAATTCCAATTGAATACAAAAGGGGGAATCCAAAACCAGATGATCGGGATGCGGTACAGCTGTGTGCACAAGCGATGGCCCTTGAAGAAATGATGAACCTCTCAATACCTACGGGTTATCTTTTTTACGGTGAGAGACGTAGACGGGAGAAAGTCAATTTTGATGGAGCTTTAAGACAACATGTTGAATCGATATGCCAGGAAATGCATCAACTCATGGCTTCCGGTGTTACACCAAAAGCACAGAGGGGACACCGATGCCGGTTATGTTCTCTCGTGAATTACTGTCAACCTAAATGGACAATCAAGCATAGAAACATAAAAACATATATAGATGAAGCAATACAAGGAGAGAAAGAGTCATGAGAAGATTGCTAAATACATTATATGTCACACAACCAGATGCATACCTATCTTGTGATGGAGAAAATGTACTTGTCAGAATTGAGAATGAAACAAGATTCCGAATGCCCATACATAACCTGGAAGGCATAGTTTGCTTTGGCTTTGCCGGTGCTAGTCCTGGTTTAATGTATCTATGTTGTGAAAGAGGTGTAGCGCTGTCTTTTCTTACAGTCTATGGGAGATTCGCAGGCCGAGTCACGGGCAGTGTTTCTGGTAATGTATTATTACGGCGTACCCAGTATCGCTGGGCAGATGATCAAAGTACCTGTACACGATTAGCGAGAAGATTCATCCAGGGGAAAATCTTGAATAGCAGGGCTATCTTACAACGCGCAATTAGAGATCATTCAGATAGTGTACCAATTAGCGAATTTGTTAA
>CAYVFB010000123.1:0-7880 GCA_964450305.1 uncultured Ruminiclostridium sp. | reverse complement strand
CTCCGGCCGCGGCGATCTCATCCCTGACAACTCCGGTTCCGAAGACTCCGGTTCTGGAAATATGCCCGAGTGGGAGACTTTATATTTGGGCAATGAGTTCTTCCTGACGATTACCGATGTCAGCGATAAAGGCTTTTGGTTCGAGTTTGGTCTCCCCGGGATGGGCGGTGTCGCGTCTTATGCGGGTACTGCGAATTTTTATCCGGAGAATGATCGAATGGCTGAATTCAATGGGTTATGGTTTTATCTTGAGGACGATAGCAATATCGTCGTTTCCGCTTCGATAAACTCTGAATTAGGGCATTTACGCGACGACTATACCAATGTAAGAACCATGTCGGACGCCTATGAGGATCAGGTCCCGTGGTGGGGCATGTACATAAATGATGAGTTCTCCATTGAAATTACCCAGGTCGGCTATAAGGACTTTTGGTTCGAGATTACGCTTCTTCGGAACGAACAAACGCTGCTTGAAGGTCCCGCGTATCTTTATCCGGATAATGACTATATGGCGGAATTCGGTGCGATATCGTTTTCGCTTAATGACGATTGCAGCGCTATCGACATTTTTGCATCAGAAAGCTCTGAATGGGCGCATTTGCGAGGCCATTACGTCGAAATAGATTGAGAAAAGGAGAAAATGATATGAATAAAAACCAAAAAAAGCTGCAGGTTTCCGGCATACTGCTAATTGGGGGAAGCTTTATCGGTATCTTGTTTTGGCTCGGGATGCTTTTTTACGCTTTTTTCCTGGGTGGCGTCCCCAGTCCGGGCAGCGAGCGCGCAGTGCCGCTTTCCTATGTCAGTGTCATTGGGTTAGGCTTTGCCGGCGCGGCTGTTGGGTTGGTCGCCGGCATCATATCCTTGCGCGGTGCGAAAGCCGCGACACACATCATGATCATTATTTCCGCTTTGCTCGGAACAGCCGGAAGCGTCCCGCTTTTTTTGCTTGAACTGGCTCCGGTAGGCGTTCTCTTTTGGGTGGTTGGCGTCGCGCCCCCTGCCGTATATTTTCTTTTGACAAGGAATACGCTGCGGCGCCAATTCAGGCGCGGGGAGTGACCGATACTTAATCAATCAAGGAGGTGTTACACTGTCATGAAAAAACGTTACATTGTACTCATCGCAATCGGCGCCTTACTCTTTTTGATCCTTGCGATTTTGGGCGTCGCGGGCATATTGGGCTTCCTCGAGGCATTAAATGCCTCCAATCCCCTAACGCCGGACGCCGTTGAGGGCGACGCTGTCCTCTATACCTCCGACGATCTCGAGCTTGAGATCGTCGTCGTCGATTTGGAGGACACAGCCGATATTGACGGCGTGCGCGGCACGACAAAGGACGGTAACTCATTTACCGCAAAAGGTGACGATGTCTACGTCAAGGTCGGGAGCAGCACGGTAAAGGCAAAGGTTATCAGCAACAATGCCGGCAAGGACCCGGGCAAGATTGCCGGCGTGGTCTCGGCGCTCGCAAGCAAACAGACGGGATATAAAAAGGGTGTCGACGATTACAACCACAATTATTCGGTTTATTATATCGAACCGGCGGAGTGTTTGTTTTATTATCCCTCACAACTGACAATACTGGAGAAATTCGAAGACAATTCGCTGCTCTTTAAGGACACGCGCAGCGAGGCCTCCCTGCGTGTTAAGCTTGAAAAAAATCCTTATTCCTCGATGGATGAACTCGAGGGGTTTATAAAAAATTCGGAATACAGCCTCGTGCTCGCTATGGGTAACGACTGGTACACCGCAGAAAAGGGCGGTAACGGCCGGAAAACCTTCACATACGCGGGACTCGGTGAGAGTTACATCGTCAACGCTGATCTAAGCTACGCCGACGGCGATTCGTTTGTGTTCGAGGAGCTGCGAAGACTAATCAAGTGCCGCTTTATCGGGAAGGGCATATGGGTCAGCGAAGCTCTTTCTCCCGATTACAAATCCGACGTTTTAAAGGACAAATACAAAGAAGTGCAGCCCGGGAGCTTCGGTATGACGTCCTATTATTCACCCGCCGACAGATGCTATCTCTACTACCCCGACGTATTTACAGTCGTGACCTCCGGTACCAACGACGGCACCTATTTCGCCGATCCGGCGACAGGCGCATACATCCTGCTTTACACCTATTACGACGATAGCGAAACCTCGCTGCGTGAGCTGATCGAGCAAAGCCCCTATGAAAAAGCCAATATTGACGGCGAATACAGCGTCCGCTTCAGCGACAAAAAATATTACGGGTACGAGAACTTCGAGCGGGTGATTGCATACCGCGACGGCATGCGGTATTACGCCGACTTCTACTACCCCAGAGAATATGAAAAAATATACGGTCCCATGGCGGGGCTGTTTTCCATCGTCCTGCCAGGCGAAGACGGCGGCAATACCGAAATGCGGACAATTTACTACCCTGCGTACGGCTGTACCGTAACGATTCCGGCTCAGTTCAGCGAGCGGGCGTTACTCAGTGACACAGTCGCATTTGAAGATGAAATGACAGGCCTGGAGATGACGCTGACCTTTGCCGAGTTTGCCGACAGGAGCGAGAGCAACAATCTGTTCAGTTATTTCGATTGCAGGGCGCCTGATGAAAATATCGTTTTAGGTGAAGATTTGTTGAAATGGCATGATAAAGATGGTCTGCGCATAGGCGCAGTGGGAGAGCGGTATGGCGCGCTGCTGTTTCTCCCCTATCCCAACGCCTATAAAGCTTATCAGGACAGCTTCGACCGCTTTGACATCCGCTTTATCAGCGGCGAGACGCTCCGCGGCGAAGCCGACGAGATACGTGAAAACGCAGAAATAACAGACCGGGGAGACATCATTTCGCCCGATACAACACCAACAAAGACGCCGGCAAAAGCACCGACCACAAAGCCCGAACCCGTTGTATCCAAAGAAAAGGCGTCCTACGAGGATTCCCTCATCGATGAAATTTGGGAGCTTGGCGAGCCGTCAGACGAATTTGGGAAGATTTTCGGCGATATCAATATCCTCATCTTCGAGAATTTGACGGAAGAGGTGGCAGACGCGCTTGACAATCTGCTGGATACCCTCATCTCCCTCGATTTCAGGCTCACTGATTCTTACGAGGAAGAAGAATATAACCTTTATCAATACGACATTGAAGGGTTCCTGCCGGACACCGGAGAATTCGTGTACATGACCTTGGATATGCAGAGAATGGGATATGGGGATTGGCGTATTGCACTGTGCTACGTCTTTAGAAAGCCGGTCGGAGAAGTCAAAAACGGCGGGCTTTTATGGGATGAGGACGACAGGCCATCTGGCTTATTTGGTGATTTTACTAATTGGAAGCAAGTAGGATACGGGATGAAGGAGATAAAGGAACACCTGGCCGAATCCGGTAAGGATCCGGATGCTTATGTCTATAGGTTCGGAATGACGCAGCTGCGGTTGAGCCAGTTTACCGAAGAATATGACGAAGATCGTGATATATACCTCCCTTATTTTTCATACGGCTCGTACAGAAACGGCATATATGTCCCGGAACAGACATTTGTATACGACTACGTCGAAGGCTTTTTATACGAGGAGGGCAAAGACGGAAACATGAACATGGTGTGGTATTGATATCCTATCATAAGTAATATTTTGGCCGATCCTCAATGAAATGAACAAAATCTAATAATACGAGCAGGACAAAAAAGCTATACAAAAAAAGAAAACTGATGCCGAATCAAAACGGCGTCAGTTTTCTTTTTTTATAGCGGTTCATAGTTTTTCCCCATAAGGGGTGTTGTTCATAATCTATTTTTTATTCGCGAGAGGTTTTCTTCTGTCAAGTCCAGATACTGGATTTGAATTTCCAAAGCGTCTCCAATGTGAGCGCCGACCCACTCATTGTATTCGGATGCATCTACCGGATGAGTGTCGTCATCTTGTCCATCCTCCATAATATAGTAAACAATTCCCGTCCCGCTTTTATCGATATCACCTGGAAACGGATTGTTTTGATCGTCTGTTTCCGCGTAATTTTTATCCCATGCGTCCACCATGCCAACCAATACATATTTGTCCGATTCCGGCACATACTGATACAGGTTGTAGGGCCAAAAGTGGTCGCCGGCGCGTCCCTGATTGTGCGACCATAGCGCCTTGACTATGCCGTTATTATAAAAAGCCAGCGCCGGGTACTCATACAGTTGGGTTTGCAATACTCCGGCTTTACTGTCATAAGCAAATACGTATCCTGCCATCCCTGCGGTAATTGTGGTGGAATACAAAAGTATCAGCTCTTCTTTTCCGTCGTTATCCACGTCATGAACGGCAAACATGTTTTCAGACATATCGCCCAACTGTTCCTCGACGTCGGTGCCGTCGGGAATTATATGGTTCTTTATCAGATTTTCAAGTGCAGTAAAATATGCATGATACATATCATCAGGATTATTGACGGGGTTATCAGATTTTGACAGTGTGTCTGACGCCGCTGCCGGAGCCCCCGGCGAGGCGGTAAGAAGTGAATTTTCGTTAGTATCCTTTGTATTTGCTGTCGGATTGTTGTTGCACGCAGCAAGTGTCACACACAAAACCATGGACAAAATAATGTTTAATACTTTTTTCATTTGGCAGATTCTCCTTTTCACGCAGAAGGTTATATAAATAATGGACATGTTGGCGACTTCACATATTGCTATAATATTAAGATTTCTTGTTAAGCCGAACCTCCCATTATAGACATTAACTGTAATTTATTTTCCAATATCCATTTTTTCTTGAACCAATCCTATCAATAATTCCTTTCTTTCTAAATCCGAGTTTTTCCCAATAAGGGTCGTATTTCATTGTTATTATGAAATGGCACACCCCCCGCTTCAATCCGCAAAGCCTCCGCCGCTGCCGCTGTCGCTTCCGCCGCCGGAGCTGGAGAATCCGCCGCCGCCGCCTGACGAGCTTGATGAAACACTCACATGGTACGTTTCTCTTTGGATACCGTTTATTGACGTAAATACTTTATCGTCAAACTGTCCGTTTATCAGCATACAGGAGTAATACGTGCCATCCTCGATATGCTGCAGGTGGGGATAATGCAGCGCAAGCTTGCGGATGAGCTTTTCTCCTTTTCCCAGCGCAACGGCATATACAAGGTATTCCTTCCAGACCGAAATATCGGGCAATTCCTTTTCGTCAAAGGTTGTAAAGTCATCAATGAAACGTCCGAATGCCTGCCAGAGCGCCAAGCTGTCTTCATCCTTCTGAGGTAACTGACTGAATATTCTGTTGCCGCCTGTAACGAATAAAATTATCGCTCCCCATACAAAACCGATTACAAGACCAATAAGCATGGACGCCAGAGGATTTAAGCGGCCAAAGTCTATACCGTTCAAAAGTATACCGATAATAAAAAAACCGACCAGCGATGATATCAGCAAAAAAATCGCCTTGGCCTTCTTCGTACGTTTTCCATGACCTGTCAGCTTTGTTTCTATTTGCTGTCCGAGTTGTTCGTCCAAGCTTGCTGCGAAAAGATCCCGTTTGTTAACAGCCCATTCGGCGTGCCTCCTGATGTAGGACTGGAAGCTCCTGATGGTGACCGAGGGGGTCTCGCCTCTTGCGGTGTCGACCATATCGAGGATAATCTGTTCATGGGCTAAAATCGGACCGCCGCTCTCCTTTGGAATCAAGAGGATATCTCTGCCTTCGCGACGCATTTCCAGATGACCTTTTAAAGTCATATCCATCAGCGTAGCGGTGAACTGGTTGCCTGCTCTTTTGCCGCCGTAAAATCCTGCCAGCCATCCTGCAAGGGCGGGAGGGCGGCGGTCGGGCAGGGAGCGGTAATAATCAGGCGAAACAGCGGGTTTTAGGCGCATTCTTTCATTTTTTTTCCTGGTTTTACGCGTGTCTATATAAGCCAGAATTAACGCGAACGGAAAAGCTCCGAATATGAATATGATCAATAAGATACCGCTAAAATCTTCGCCGGCGAAATGGAAGATATCATACGCTAAATCCCCCAGCCATGCCCGGATGGGATGATCATTTCTCCACTGCTCATATATTTGCGCTTCCTCCGCCCAGCGGCGCTGTAATTCCTCGTATTCGGCGCGTTCGGTGTTTGCTCTGTCCGCCAGCTCCTGTTCCTGGCCCAGGATGTCGTCAAGAACATTTTCACGGACAACTTTCCCCCCCGTAAACAATTCGGGAGGCATAATGATACGAATATCCACAGGATTGCTATTTGGGACATCGCTTACCGAAAGACTAGCCGTATTGGAGCCTTTCCTATGGAACACACCGTTCAGCGGACCGTGCGCCCATATGCGGAAATCCTCTTCACGCATTTCCAGCCCCCCGGGAACCGTAACGCGTGCCGTCAGCTCATTGACGGTTGATATTTCATTGCTGCTTGTCAAATTCCAAAAAAACTCCGCCGCATCGTCATACAGGTTCACGGCATTTTCCACATGATAGGATATGGAGAAGGTGCGCCGTAAATTTTTGCTGCGGTGGTACATGGTAACCACCGCGCCCGCATCGTTGTATTCAATGGCAAAGCTTCCGTCGGGACGTTCGTCGTTGTCAGGTCTGTCCAGTCTTTCCCATTCCTCCCCGTCCACGGTTACGAACCAGCCGTCCATTGCGCGCTCCGAGGGATATATGTATATGCGTCCGTAACGGGTGAAATCCTGGCCGTCCAAGAAAGCAACCGTATGCGTTTCGGTAAAATCGGCGCTGCCGTCTGCGTTTAAGGTAATCTGAAAGTCAACCGCGTCCTCGTATGCGGCGGCATAGACGGTGAGCGGCGGCAGGGCGGCGCTAAGCAAAAAAATCGCCGTCAGCAGAATAATTATGCGTTTCATATGTTTCACCTCATCGGAATTTCACTTTTGGCATAGCTTTATCGGCTTCTTCCGCCTCGTAAAAGGACGCTTCGCAGAACTTGAACATCCCCGCGACAATATTTGAGGGTATTGTAACGAGCAGCCTGTTGTAACGCATAACCATGTCATTGTAAAACTGGCGAAAGTCTGCGATCTTATTTTCCAGCCCGCCCATCTGCTGCTGCAAATCCAAATAGCTCTGATTGGCTTTAAGTTCGGGGTACGATTCCGCCACGGCCATCAGTCTGCCCAACGCTCCGGACAGGGAGTTGCTTGCCTGTATCTGTGCATCCTGATCCAAAGAACCCATGTAACGGGAGCGGGCGTCTGTCACCGCCTGCAAAGCTTCCTTTTCATGGGAGACATAGCCCTTGACAGCCTCCACAAGGTTTGGGATAAGGTCGGCGCGCTGTTTAAGCACGACGTCAATTTGTTTCCACTGCGTCTGTACCTTAAGCCTCTCGCTGACCAGCCTGTTATAAGTGGACAGGATCCAGACCACAACAATGATGACAAATAAAACAATGACTGTAATCGCAATGACAGTTTTCATAGGTATAACCATTCCTTTCCGTTTCGCGGAAGGCGCATAAAGGCATAAAGCCGGGGCGCCGCTGCAAAGATATTTTTTTTATAAATAGTGTTCTTCCTGTAGTTTCCAGCATAGCATCTTTTTTTTCGTTTGTGGGCGTAATCACAAAATTGTGATTGTGTTTTTTCCGGAATGTTTTTTTGTAAAACTGTTAAGATTTCTTAACCCTTCACACAAGGGAAATTTTTTCTGCTACCCTTGTATTATTGGGTGCTTATTTCGAAGTTATTTCTTAACAGTACCTATGCCGGAACGTAAAAAAAGGAACCGGCAGAAATGAGGTGATAACCTGTGCTGCAAATTACCCGGGTGGACATCGTTGACGGCCAGACCTTGGACATAGAGCTGAATAATGGGCATTTAATCCTGTTTGATACCCGGCGGCTGCCGGAAAAAGACCATTCCTATGACAGCCTGCGGGATATGGAGGTTCTCCCCCG
>CAYVFB010000122.1:0-7970 GCA_964450305.1 uncultured Ruminiclostridium sp. | reverse complement strand
AACAGGTATTAACCCGGCTCCCGGCTAATTCACAAAGCTTAGTTAGCATAATGATAAAGAGGCTGAAGGTTTTCCAAACTTTTTTTCAGAGTAGGGGCACAAACACAGCTTATTCATATAATGAATTAAGGATGTACAACTATCTTCCGGATAAACCGGAAAAACACATCCTGTCTGGACAGCAGATATGATTTATTTATGAAGGAGACTGATACTATGGCGCCTTTACTGGAAAAGTATAAAGACCCGCTTCCCATTCCAGGAGTAATCCAGCCTGTGGGAACAAAGAAGGGTCAGCCTTACTATGAACTGGAAATGACTGAGTTTAGCCAGAATCTGCATAGTGACATGGGAGATACCAGGCTCTGGGGATATGCAGGCAGCTACCCTGGACCGATTATTGAAGCACATGAGGATAATCCCATTTTTGTAAGATGGATCAATAAACTCCCGCACGAACATTTTCTTCCCATTGATATGACAATTCATGGGGCGATGGATAATCCCGAGGTCAGGACAGTCGTTCATCTCCATGGTTTGAATGTAAAGCCTGAAAGTGACGGCTTCCCCGATAGCTGGTTTACCCCCGGGCATTCAGCGTTATACTATTATCCCAACAAGCAGCAGGCCTGTACATTATGGTACCACGATCATGCAATAGGAATTACCAGGTTAAATGTTTATGCAGGTCTGTCAGGAATGTACTATGTCCGCGACAGAAATGAAAAGAAACTGAACCTGCCCTGTGGAGAATATGAAATTCCATTAGTCATACAGGACAGGGATTTCAATGACGATGGTTCCCTTTCGTATCCGGCGCCCAATATTGGCGGGGTTCAGCCATCCATTATTCCAGGCTTCTTTGGCAGTTACGCTCTCGTAAATGGAAAGGTATGGCCTCACCTTGTCGTAAAACCAAGAAAATACCGATTCCGTTTCCTGAACGGATCAAATGCAAGGGATTATGCCTTGCGCTTTTCAGGAGAACCGGGGCAGATCCTGCCATCCATGAACCAAATCGGTACCGATGGAGGCTTCCTGGAACAACCCGCTAAATTAAATACACTGTCGTTTCTGCCAGCCGAACGTGCAGATGTTATCATTGATTTTACGGGTCTCGAAAACCAGACCTTTAACCTTGTGAATGATTCAACGCCACCCTTCGGTACCGCGCTTGCGGAGATCATGCAATTCAGGGTAAGCGGTGAACCTGTAGAAGATGACAGCAGCCTGCCGAGGAAATTAAATAACATAGACCCCCTTCCAGTGAAAAAAGCAAAGCAAAGAAACATTGATATTGTGGTAGGTGCAGATGAGTATAACAGATTAATGTTTATGCTCGAGGGCAAAATGTGGACTGATCCGATAACAATCAATACAGAACTGGGAAGCGTGGAGGTATGGAATATTGTTAATTCCGGAGCGGGTACCCAC
Organism: uncultured Ruminiclostridium sp.; assembly: GCA_964450305.1. Taxonomy (GTDB): domain Bacteria; phylum Bacillota; class Clostridia; order DSM-8532; family DSM-8532; genus JAAYJG01. The sequence goes on along the minus strand of CAYVFB010000122.1, from coordinate 6,536 downwards.
CCGATTCATGTCCATCTGGTCCAGTTCCAGATTCTAAACCGCCAGCCCTTTAATGTCCAGGAATACACATCGACCAAAAAACTGAAATACATAGGACCTGAAATACTTCCCGATGAAAATGAAAGAGGGTGGAAGGATACCGTTAAAGCCATACCAGGACATATCACCAGAATTATTGCCAGATTCGGAGACTTTACAGGGATATACCCCTTCCATTGCCATATTCTTGAACATGAAGATCATGATATGATGCGCCCCTACCGGGTATACAGAAATAAATGTACCGATGAGGATGAAAATGAACATGGGTTTTACATTCTAAAGGATGTTGAAGATGATGCTGACATTATTGGTCTGAAAGCATATCAACCTGAGTGTAGTGAGTGAATGAGGAGGGAAGAGGTCCGGCAAGAAGCCGGACCTTTTTTCGTAGTGCGCGCGGCTCATCTTTGCCCCGTTATATCTCTAATGTTTTGACTGTTTTACTGGACAAAATGGTATTCGAAAGGTAAATTATAGATATCACAGATATCTTATCCAAGCGCTAAGGTTAAATCCTATGCCTGTTTTCGAGAACAACTTGAAAATATGAGATGATATATAGGGGAAAAAACCTGGCAAGAAAAATGGGTTATATATTTTGGATGGCACATCGCCAATTTTATGTGCGGTTCTTGGCGGTGGATATAAAAAATCCGGGTATGATACTCTGCTGTTTATTAACCAAAAGAGCCTTGACCATATGAATGTAGATATATCCATTTTATTTGCTGATAATGATGGCATAATAGAACCTCTTGTCCTAAATCCTATTATGACAATAATGTTATCTAACAGAGCGTAATTTTTTTATCCCAAAAAGCAGACTTCATGCCTCATATTTCATTTTTTATATAGTATTACATACTGTAGATATAAATAATGCAATCCATTTCATCAAACAATACCACTGATAAAACTGAAAATGAATGGAGGGCGAATATGAAGTTAAAAGTTATTTTGGTCGCTTTGCTTTTATTGTTGATTCCTATAACAGGATGTGCTCCAATGCAGAATCAACGGCAGAACAACAGGCAGCCCGGGCAACAGGGGCGGCAGGAGGTTCAGGGGGCTCAATCATCTGTTGTGGGTGAAGATATCATTAAAAGGGTAAAAATAACTACGGACAAGGCAAGTATCCGGAATGGCTGTTCCGCAGACGCACCCGTCTTACAGACATCGGAAAAAAATAAGACACTGGATGTAATAAGCAAAGTAGAAAACTGGTATGCTGTAAAATTACCCAATGACAAAATCGGCTTTGTTCAACAGTCCCAGGTAAAGCCTGTTGTTGTTGAAGACAAAAAGCCCGCTGTAGGAGGAGGACAGGGTGGCGGAACCCCGGCACAGGGCAATACGAACCAACAAAACCCTGCAGTTGGAAACGAACAGAATGTTCCAGATAATACAGACAGCAACAAAAGTTCTTTGACTGCCGAGGAACAGGAAATGCTGAGGCTGGTCAATGAAGCACGCAAGCAAAACAACGTTGCTCCGCTTACGGCTGATATCTCCTTAACCAAGGTTGCCAGGCTTAAATCACAGGATATGATTGACAATAACTATTTCAGCCATAATTCACCCACCTACGGCAGCCCCTTTGATATGATGAAAAATTTCGGTATCAATTATGTCAAGGCGGGAGAAAACATTGCCGGGAACCAAAATGTTCAGAGAGCGCATGAAGCTCTGATGAATTCCCCCGGACACAGACAGAATATTTTAAGTCCGGACTATACCCATATCGGTCTTGGCATTAAGCAGGGCGGACAATATGGCAATATGTTTACGCAGATGTTTATCAGCAAGCCAAAATAATCGGTTTATAACGAGGCCTCAATGTCCTCTGCCTTTATTGATTACCTTAATCAGGCGGGGAGCATATGCTTCACGAGTCGCTCGTGGAGAGTGTTCCGGTGAGTGCACTCCCGTGGTGCTGGGTTATGTATAATGCAAATACTGGTACGGGAATTGAGGAAGTTGTAAATGGAGAATTGATTAAAGTACTGCCGGGGCTTCAATAGAGAATTACTTATGCTAATGTCGTTAGTGATTAAACACTATCGACATTTTTTATTTCAGGCATTTTTCCTTTCCACAGATCTGATTCAGATATGCTATTCAATTTGGGAAAAGATATGTAGTTTTTTGATAAATCAGGAACATTTTCGTTTACATAAACATACCATTAACTAGAATAGGAATTATGAAGGTTGCGATTAATATGCCTCCGTGTCCATTTGGAACAACTATATACATAATCCGGCCGGGTGATACTCTATGGTTGATTGCACAGAAATATCATACGACGATTGACAGAATTATGGCAATTAATCCGGGAATAGACCTTAACAATCTGTATGTCGGTCAAACCATCTGTCTGCGTTCGGGGTTTGGAGTTCCAACGTCGGGTTCATACCCTGATCCGCGGGGAGTTAACAAAGCACAGTTAGATTTAAACAACTATATACGAATGCTCTGGGAGCAGCATGTTTTCTGGACCAGGCTGGCTATCCTCAGTATCGTTTTCGGTCTGCCGGATGCGAATGCATCTACAAACCGTCTGCTGAGAAATCCCAAGGACTTTGAAGCGTTGCTGAGACCCCTTTATGGGGACAGGGGAGCTTCAAGGTTCGCTGAGCTATTAACCAATCATCTTGTTATAGCCTCAGAGCTTGTGAAGGCAGCAAAGGCGGGTAATAACACAGCTGCTGCAGATGCAGAAAAAAGATGGTATGCGAATGCTGACGAAATAGCAGCTTTTCTTGCCAGTATCAACCCCTATTGGTCTGAAGACAATTGGAAAGCAATGCTGCATGAGCATCTTGCATTGACTAAAACCGAAGCAGTTAACTTGTTAACCGGAAGATATACCGACAGCGTTACCGTATTCGATCAAATTGAAAGACAAGCTTTGGGAATGGCTGATGTGATGACAAACGGCATTATTATGCAATTCCCTAATCGATTCCCTTAACGAAAGTTAAGCTTGATTGCCCCAAGGTCTCTTGTTTTTGTTTAAAACTAACGAACATAATATATTACAGGTTTCTTTGTGCGAAATGCTCAAGAAGCCTGTTTTTGTTCGTCATTGGAATGCAACAAGAGAACTTCTCTATCTTCCTTGTTCCCTCAGAATCGTTGACGAGACCGAAAATATTTGGTATTTTGTTATTAGCGCGACGAATTTATGTAAACAGTATACGGAGAAACTACATTACGATCAAATAGCCTCTTACCATCAAAAATACCAGTTAGCGTAAAGAACAGGAAATGATGGGTGCGCCGCACACCTACATCCTTTGAAGCAACACTCAAAAAGTGAAAGAAGGGACAGAAGTTACTATGTATCATGCAGACGATTGGAACCCTAAACAAAAGCTTCTGGGTAGTATCATTCTTGATGAAAAAAAACTTGATGATGCTGTCGGTTTAGCCTTGGAACTACACTCCTATGTGCACACATCCAATACAAGCAATATTCAGATAAAAACACTTGAAGATGAACTGTGGGATGGGCTGGACAGAAAAGCCTTCATTTCAATGCCTACCATAAAAGATGTGACCATCGCATGGAATCTTTGGCACATTACCCGAATAGAAGATTTAACAGTGAATATCCTGATTGCAGATTCAAAACAGGTATTCGATGATTGGCAGTCAAAGCTGAAGGTTGAAGTAAAAGATACCGGGAATGCCATGAGCGACGAGGAAATCCTTGCTTTAAGCGCCGGGTTGGACATGCTGGAACTTAGGTCTTACAGGAAGGCAGTTGGTATTCGAACAAGAGAAGTTCTTTCAGCGTTGAAACCGGGGGATATGAAGGTTAAGGTAAAACAGGACAGGCTGAATCGTATCCTCAGCGAAGGCGGAGTGCTGGAGGCAGAGGAATCAAAATGGCTGCTGGACTTTTGGGGCAAAAAGAACATCGCTGGTCTAATCATGATGCCCGTAACACGTCATCAGGTGGTTCATCTGAACGATTCGTATAAGCTGAAGAAAAGGTGCCAAAAGCCACCTAAGTAAACTCTGCATATATGAAGCTTTTCATTCGACAAAAGATACGGGAACATAATTGGACATCACAAAAACCGAGCTTTCCAAAGATGAAGCCCTTTCTTCAATGGTTCGAGGAATCAATTTTGGTAATTATCATATAAAAAGAGTATTTTACGTGGATATTATCTCCAATCCTTCCGCTGGTTTGCCGAGCAAATATTGTTTCAGGATGCGGACGATGCATGAAAATAGAATAGAGCAGGATGAAAGATAATGAAAAGAAGAATGATAGTGCTTTAGCTAAAAGTATATAGAGTTATGTTACTTGTTAAAATTTTTTGAATAGGAGTAGTAGCAGAAATATGAAAATCAAGGAAGGTTTTATGCTAAGGGAGATTGCCGGACAATGGGTTGTAGTGCCGCTTGGGTCCAAGGCAGTTGAGTTTAATTGTATTCTAATGCTAAGCGGGAGTGGGGCGCTTTTATGGGAAACAATCAATAAGGGCGCAGACGAAGATGACTTAGTCAAGGCAATTTTAAACGTGTATGATATTGACGAGGAGACCGCGAGAGCAGACGTAAAAGAATTCATCATGCAGATGGAACAGAACAATTTGTTGGAATAGTTGATTTACATACGAAAGGGCTTGTTATATCTTATGGGAATGCCATGGTATCAGTTCAGAACGATGCTATATGAGAATGCAAAAAAAAAGAGAATACCGATTGTAACCTCTTTTGAATTAACTGCAAGATGCAATTTTCATTGTAAAATGTGCTATATATGCCGGTTTGCGGATGATAAAGAAGTGCTAAAGAAAGAACTGACAACAGAACAGTGGATCCGGATAGGTAAAGAAGCCAGAGATGCCGGAGTGTTCTTTGTTACACTGACGGGAGGAGAAATATTTCTTAGGAAAGATTTTAAACAGCTTTACGAAGCGTTCTCCAATATGGGCCTGAATATTACGTTATATACCAATGGAAGTTTGATAACCGAGGAGATGGCACAATGGCTTAGCAGGGTTCCACCGGCAAAGGTGAGTATTACCTTATATGGAGCATCAGCTGATACCTACGAAAAAGTTACGGGGCATAGGGATGGATTTGAACGGACAATAAGAGGAATCAAGGCCCTGACTGCCAATAAGATTCAAACTGAACTTAAGACAACAATGGTGAAGGCAAATCAATATGAATATGATGATATGATACAGCTTGCAAACAATCTGGGTATTAAAATTGGAGTTGTGAATTATGTCGGGCCGAGAAGAGAGGATATATGTACTGATCCACATACAGAAAGGCTCGACCCGGTTGAAACGGCTAACTATGAAAAAAAGCACGAGGACTATGTGAAGGAGCACTCTGTACAGTTGAATAACCCGGAAACAACCAGTAATGCCTTAAGCGAACCGAGCAACAGCGCTTTCAAATGTTCTGCTGGAAGATATGCATGTTGGTTTACTTGGGATGGCAAAATGATACCCTGCGGGCTTTTACCCGTACCTGCATTGGATATTATGAGCAGACCTGTTTCAGAAGCATGGAATGAGCTGAAAACAAAATGCGCAGAAATTCCACAATGTCATGAATGCGAGGATTGTGAGTTATATGAGTCTTGTATGGCTTGTCCTGCCAGGCTGTATTTGGAAACAGGAAGCTTTGACAGGAAAGCTCCATACTTGTGTGAAACTGCGCAATGCAGAGCTGATCTTCATTTAGAATATAAACACCATGTAAGAGAAAAAGCCAAATGTACTGAATGAATGTGAACCAGACATACTTGAATTGGCGAGTTTCAATGAGCGCTTGTGTGATTGGTGTGGGCTTAAGCCTTTTGTTAAATAATTCTGAGGCAGGGACTAAGGGAGAATTGAGAAGTTGATTGGTTGGAGGGACAATGCTTTATTACAAACTGGCCGGGCTTTATGTGGGTATTGAATGTGAAGATGAATACCTGATTAAGAGAATGAAACCTTTTCAAACAAAACCTGTACAGGACACCAGTATGGTAATTGAGATCAGGTTTGTAGACAAGCTTGATGAACCTGAAGGTGATATCCTGATAGCAAACAGATTTAAGTGGCTTCGAAAACCGGATTACAAAGGATATAACATCTATATGCTCAGTGATAGCGATCATAAAACAGCGATCATGTGTATGGATGCAAGTGCTGGCTGGAGTCTGATAACCTTATATGTTGATAAAAGGTATTACTCAGGGCAGCAGGCAACTGATCAATATAAACATTTATATCCGTTTTCTTTCTGTGCTTTAGCGTTTAGGAATATGCTGCTCCATCATAATGGGCTGGTCATACATTCTTCCTCCATTGCCTTCAGGGAAATGGGGATTGTTTTCTCTGCACCGTCAGGAACAGGAAAATCCACACATGTTCATCTGTGGGAGCAAACCTTTGGCAATGAAGTTACTGTAGTCAATGATGATACTCCTGCCATCCGGTTCATGAACGATATTCCAATGCTCTCAGGGA
>CAYVFB010000121.1:0-8122 GCA_964450305.1 uncultured Ruminiclostridium sp. | reverse complement strand
TCTCATGAAAAATCAGGCCTGAATAGCCCATAGAAAATCTATTTTCATTTATCAAATGCTCGCGGCGCGTTCATATCTATCAGAGATTGTTATGAACCAGTTGCACACAAAACACGCAAGTCGGGAGTGTACAGCAGGCTTTAGTTGAGGAACACTCCCCCTGAAGGCGCTCTCAACGCCCTCGTTTTGGCGCACAATTCGTATAAGCGCTGATTGAATAGGGTTATTATTATGGCAAGAGTGGCAGAGCGAGCAGTGAGAGCATACATTACAATAGGTGGTGGTATGAAAAGCATAAAAGAGGGTAATGCAGTAGAGGTGTTTAAGCTGGGCAACACCAGCATCAAGATATGTGATGATTATTGTCACAACACCACATCAGCACAGGTAGATGCAATATTAGCCCGTATAGCCCGCAGAGCACAAGCACAGCTCTCTACACAGCAATAAAATACATACAGAAAAAGTACCCGCAAAGTCTTTCGATACAAGGACTTGCGGGTATTTTTACCGGCTATCATTGATAGCCTAATGGAACAAATTCTTCAGTTCCTATATCATTCAGAACTGCCTGCGTTTCTTTTGTCGGCATGTGAAAGCGCTGGCTCAGGTAACGCAATGAAGCCGCCAGTTCACCGTCGGGCCCTCCATATTGTGTAATAATATACTTTGCCATTCGCGGATCAGGTTTTCGAATCATAACAGGATATTCAAGCTTTTTATCATAATACCACATACCTTACGCCTCCTTTTCCCAGGGCCACGGTGTATCGATCCACTGCCAGCAGCTTGGGTTTGGCAGATGCCGCTGACACAACGGGCCATATTTTTCCTCAAACATCTTTCGCAATTTCTCAGATTCCTGCCAACATGTCCGGTAATCATTCAGTGCGTTGGCATCGGAGGGGTGTGTATCTAAAAACAAACCTAAATCGATCATACAAAAATCATAAGCCATTATTTGTTCAAGCAGTTTTTGGCGCTCATCCATGATTATCACTCCTTTCATCTTATTTCATGTGATATGGCCTGTACAACTCAGGGAATACGGTTCCTTTGTGCAGCCCTTCCATTGCAGGCAGTATTCCCATATAAACCTGATAAGGGATATAGGCTTGAGCAAGTTGCGGATTTTCCGGCATGAAGGGGATTCCGATGGCTGTCCCCGAGCAACTGTTTCCCACATAAATGACTGCTGCATCTACTGCTTCCTTGTTCTTCATAAAAAAACACCTTTCCGGTAATAAAATCATAGTACATCCTATGAAATTAACATAAAAAGGTGACGTAATATTCTTGGAACCATTCTGTTTTTTCCAGTATAAAAGCCCGGTTGACAAGGGATTAACCCTTCAACCGAGCTTTGGTCTGACAATGGACAACAGGATGATCTTCGGGCTAGTATAGTACATTTTAAGAATGCAATAAGATCAAATTTCCATGTTCATGGCTTTTCGTACCTCGGCGAGGGTAAGCTCTGCTACCTCCCGGGCTTTTTGAATACCGCTTTGCAAAACACCCCGTACATATCCCATATCGGACTCCAGTTCTTTTCTCTTTTGACGGATTGGACGGAGATATTCGTTCAGGGTTTCAGTCAACAGCTTTTTCAACTGGCCTGCCCCGCCTTCTCCGATTCTGCCGGCAACATCTTCCGGGGCTTCACCTGTTGCAAGAGAAATCAACAGCAACAGGTTTGAAACTTCGGGTCTGTTGGTGGGATCGTAGGTGATCTGCCTGGTGGAGTCTGTCTTTGCTTTTTTGATCAGGTTTGCAGTTTCGTCCTCCGTAGCGCTGAGCATGACAGCGTTGTTTCGGCTCTTGCTCATTTTCTGTGAACCGTCCAGGCCAAGAATAATCGGCGCCTTGCTCAGTAAAGCCTGGGGCTCCGGGAAAACAGGCTTGTTTCCTGCAAATTTGCTGTTGAACCTGCGGGCTATGGTGCGTGTCATTTCAAGATGAGGCAGCTGATCCTTGCCTACGGGAACAACATTAGCTTTGCAGAAAAGAATATCCGCAGCCTGGTGCACAGGGTAAACATACATTCCTGCATTAATTTGTTTCTGACCGGAAGCTTGAATTTCTTCCTTTACGGTTGGGTTCCGATCCAGCTCTGCATTGGTTACCAGTGTAAGAAACGGAACCAGAAGCTGATTCAGCTCGGGCACATGACTGTGGGGAAAGATAAAGGTTTTCCCGTCATTGGGGTTCAGCCCCACCGACAGGTAATCGATTGTAAGCTGTGTAACGTTTTCAGAGATATGCTCGAAGGTATCCCGGTCGGTTAAGACCTGGTAATCCGCGATGACGATAAAGGTTTCAACACCCATCTGATGAAGCCTGACACGGTTTTGAACCGAACCGAACAAATGCCCGATATGCAGGCGACCTGTCGGCCTGTCACCGGTGAGAACCCTGTATTTTTCAGGATGGCAGCCAAGGTCATCCTCTAAGGCCTTGCTCCTTGCCAGGGAGGCTTCAAACGTACCATAATCAAATTTTTCTTCCAAACTCATAACCTGCTCCTTAAAAGTATTATGCTTATGGATAAGTATACCATAATTTTTTATTTCGCTGTATATCTTGTGGATAAAACTAATTAATAGTGTATAACAAAAGAGCTGTTTTATCAAACACAATATAGCTTTCATGGTTATATGAAGATATTCACACCCCCGTTACCAAGTCTATAAGTTATTACAGAGGTATGTGTTTTATCCTGAGCGCAGTGATGCCATCCTGAGTGAAACGAAGGATCTTATCAGGGATAGCACGAGTTCCTTTAGTTCGTTCTGCATGCTGCGCCTGCTTACCCGTGAACACTAACAAACAGTTTACGGTATCGAACAAAAATCTGAGGATTTCTTGACAAAAACCATTCAATCCTTTACTATTTGAATAGAAAACACGTTGATGGAGAGGAGTAGGCATTTTCAAGCCGCCAGAGAGTATGCGCCATGGCTGAAAGCGCATTCGGAAGCTGTTATGCTGAAGTCGCTCCGGAGTTGTTTGGCTGAATGAAGTAGGCCATGCCGGCCGGGTTCCGATATCAACCCGAAAGTGCCCTGTAAAGGGAATTTTGGTGGTACCACGGAAGAACCCCTTTCGTCCAAACAGTTGGAGGAAGGGTTTTTTGTTATGTAAAGACGGTTTCACGACTTGTACATAAGCACAGTGAAAATGCTTATGATAGAAAAGAATAGTTCCCTCAATTGTGAAAGAGGTGATCAGATGACTGCTATAAAAGTTATCGCTTTCTTATTACTTGGTATTGGTGCTTTTTTAGTGTACGGAGCAAGGTTTGCTGCTGAAAGGCTGTGTAAAGATAAAACCGATTCTCAGAACGAAAATGATCAGGTACAGGTTCCTGAACAGAACAAACCCGGAGAAGAGGATGAAATGATCCTGCAGAAGCTGCCCAGCCAAACCATCCTGAATTTGAAAATGGCCGGCCTGGTGTTGATCCTGGTTGGAGGACTAATAATCATTGTAGCTTTTAAACAGTAACATAAGGGAATGATGGAGGAATGACCATGAATCACAATGAAATCCCAAAGAATTACGAACCCAGGGATGTGGAAGAACGGCTTTACCAGTTTTGGGTTGACAAGGACTATTTCCATGCTGTGATAGACAGGGAGAAGAAGCCTTTTACTATTGTAATGCCGCCGCCGAATATCACCGGACAGCTTCACATGGGCCATGCGCTGGATAATACGCTCCAAGACACCTTAACCCGTTTTAAGAGAATGCAGGGATATTGTGCACTTTGGCTGCCCGGTACCGATCATGCCAGTATCGCTACCGAGGTAAAAATAGTTGAAAAAATGGCTCAGGAAGGCATCACAAAGGAAGCTCTTGGCCGTGAAAAATTTCTGGAAAGAGCCTGGGACTGGAGAAAGCAGTATGGCGGACGAATTGTTGAACAGCTGAAGCGTCTGGGCAGCTCCTGTGACTGGAAACGAGAAGCCTTTACGATGGATGAAAAGCTGTCAAAGGCGGTTCTTGAAGTTTTCGTGCGCTTATACGAGAAGGGCTTGATCTATCGGGGAGAAAGAATTATCAATTGGTGCCCCTGCTGCCTTACCTCCATATCTGATGCAGAGGTGGAGTATGAGGAGAAGGAAGGAAACTTCTGGTACATCCGCTATCCTGTAAAAGGCTCGAATGAGTTTGTCACGGTCGCCACCACTCGTCCCGAGACGATGCTCGGTGATACAGCCGTTGCAGTGCATCCGGAGGATGAACGGTACAGCCATCTGGTAGGAAAAACAGTTATTCTTCCTTTAATGAACCGCGAGATACCGGTCATTGCCGATACTTATGTGGAAAAAGATTTTGGAACCGGCGTGGTGAAGATTACTCCGGCCCATGACCCGAATGACTTTGAGGTTGGCTTACGGCATAACCTGCCTGTGATCGATGTCATGAACGACAACGCTACGATGAACGATAACGCAGGCGCATATAAAAGCCTGGATCGATATGAAGCCAGAAAGAGGATTGTCGATGATTTAGGTAAGCTTGGCCTGCTGGAAAAAGTAAAACCCCATGTGCATAATGTGGGAACCTGTTATCGCTGTAATACGGTGATTGAACCCAAAGCCTCCAGGCAGTGGTTTGTGAAGATGAAACCCCTGGCCGAACCAGCCATTGAGGTTGTAAAGAACGGCACCACCCAGTTTGTACCCGATCGTTTCTCAAAAATCTATTATAACTGGATGGAAAACATACAAGATTGGTGCATCTCCCGCCAGTTATGGTGGGGCCATAGAATTCCTGCATGGTATTGCCAGGATTGCGACCATATGCAGGTTTCCAAAACCGAGCCTGACAGCTGTGAGAAATGCGGCGGCAAAAAACTCGTTCAGGATGAGGATGTACTGGACACATGGTTCAGCTCCGCTTTGTGGCCATTTTCAACCCTCGGGTGGCCTGAAACCACGGAAGATCTGGATTACTTCTATCCCACAGATGTGCTGGTTACCGGTTATGATATCATCTTTTTCTGGGTAGCCCGCATGATTTTTTCCGGAGTGGAGCATATGGGAAGAGAACCCTTCAAATATGTTCTGATTCATGGGCTTGTTCGTGACGCACAGGGCAGAAAGATGAGCAAATCCCTGGGCAACGGGGTGGATCCACTGGAAGTGATTGAACAGTATGGAACCGATGCCCTGCGTTATGCGCTGACCATTGGAACCTCACCGGGGAATGATATGCGCTTCTCCGAAGAAAAGCTGGACTCCAGCCGCAACTTCGCCAATAAGATCTGGAATGCCTTCCGGTTTGCCATGATGAATTTTGATCCGGAACCATGCTTCGATCAAGTCAATCCAGACGACTATACCCTGGCCGACCGCTGGATTTTAAGCCGGATGAATACGGTTGTTAAAGAAGTAACAGAAAACCTGGAGAAATTTGAACTGGGCATCGGTCTGCAAAAGGTATACGAGTTTATTTGGGAACAGTTTTGTGACTGGTATATCGAGCTGGTCAAACCAAGGCTTTTCGACCGTCAGGCCAAAGGCCGACAGGAAGCATTATATGTGCTGAATGAAGTTTTAAAAACCTCTATGAAGCTGCTCCATCCCTTTATGCCTTTTATCACGGAGGAGGTTTACCAGCACCTTTATACACAGGACGAGAGCATTATGGTCTCATCCTGGCCTGTTTACCGGGATGAACTGAATGATCCGGAATCTGAGAATAAAATGAATACCGTTATGGAAGCTATCCGCAGTATCCGGAACATTCGCGCTGAGATGAAGGTTCCCGTTGCGAGAAAAGCCAGGGCTGTTTTTGTGATAGATGATGAGAATATGGGAACTATTTTCGCCCAGGAACAGTCTACCTTTATGAGGTTGGCAGGTGTGTCGGGGTTTGACGTGTTCAAAAACAGGCGCAACATACCGGAAGACGCCGTTTCCAGTGTTATTCGGGGTGTTGAAATCTATATCCCGATGGAGGAACTGCTCGACTTTGAGAAAGAAATGGAGCGGTTGCAAAAGGAAAAGGAAAACCTTGATGCCGAGCTTTCAAGGGTAAACGGAAAGCTGCAAAATGAAAGCTTCACCGCGAAAGCGCCTGCAGCTGTTGTGGAAGCAGAAAAAGAAAAGCAGAAGAAATACAGGGAGCTGTACGATAAGGTTATGGAAAGAATGAACTTCATCCGGGAAAAATTATGATTCAGCCGCAGTTAATAGTGCTGAAAATGCTTAAGGCATTCGTTACAGTTTTTTGTAAACCCATGCAGCCTGTGCGATGGTTTTGGTAAAGCAAAACCTGCTGTTATTAAAGCTTCTTTTGCTATAAGTTAGGAGAACCAAATGGGGATGCAGAAAAAAACAAAAATTGCATTATTCTTGTTACTCAGTTCAGTAGTTATTTTTTCTATTGTTCTGGTAGCTTTCGTCTTGCCCGAAAAACCTGTGCAAACGATTCAGCCTGTTGAGGACCCTGTAGTTACAGTTGGACCCACTCCATCCCCGGTTTATGAGGTTAAGGAACCAGATAAGCCTGCTGAGGTGGTGCCAGAAGAACCGAAAGGCCTGACCAATGGGCAAAAATACTATACAAACCTGGTTGAGGAGGGCAGCAGGAACATCTTGCTGATTGGCCGGGATGCGGTATACGGTGCTTACGATTCCATTATTGTTTTGAACATTGATGATAAAAACAAGACGATGAAGCTGATTAATATTCCCAGAGACATGTATGTGGATTATAATTCTAAAATATGGAATCAACTTAAGGAGGCCGATCCCGATAAGGCCGCAGATCCAAGCATTCAGAAGCTGAATGCAGCGCATGCCATAGGAATCAGCCTGAAGTACCAATATGAAACCGGTAAATTTGGAAAGGTTTCGAATATGAATTTCTGGTCTGATCTGCTTGAGGAGGTTTTCAACATCGTTATCGATGATTACGTCATCATCCAGACCAGTGGTTTTCGTGAAATCGTAGATTTCTTCGGTGGTGTTGAAATTGACGTTCCAATTTATATGCACTACGAAGATCCTTTTCAGGATTTATATATTCATCTTGAACCGGGTTTGCAGCTGCTCAATGGGGAACAGGCCGAAGGGTTTGTCAGGTTCAGGCAGGGTTATACGCCGGAGGGTGAGTATGAAAGCTATTCCTCGTTTTCCCGGCAGAAGAATACGAATCTGTTCCTGAAAGCCTTTTTTGAACAACATGTGAACCTGTCGAACCTGGGCAGGGTGGATGAATTCATGGATGTGGTTGTGAAAAACGTCAGAACAAGTGTGAACAGCACTTCAGAAATATTACAGTATTCCAATTTAATGCAGAAAGCTTTACGGGGAAAGTATGAAACTTCATCCGTGATCGTAAGTTGCCCCAATAACCAGATCATTAACGGTATCAGTTATGAGATGCTTCGGACTCAGCCCTAATGTGGTTTGATCCATCTCACAACGCTGTGGCACACCGCAAGCCTCAACACGCTAACTAAGGGTGCTGAGGCTTTAATGTTCTTACTGTACTTATCGTACAGATATCATTAAGGCATTGTTTCTTTGCATAGCAGAAAAGACAAAGTGAGTCTATCCTTTTCGATAGGAAATATAGCAGGAAATTTGTTTTTAAAACATATTGACAAGGGCATTATAGCCGTGTTAATATGTAAAAGCCGCTGATTAAGACGGTTAGAAAAGTACATGAGCAGTGAAGCTTTACAGGGGAAAATATTACCGGCAAAAATGCATCTGCTAAGTGCTTGACAAGCAAAAAACAGCGTGGTAAGATATATAAGCTGTCTCCGAATAATTCTTCGAAAGGCGCGGTATCAGCGCGGTTCGGGAATGAGGATGGCAAACCGGCGGAAGCCGGAGCTGGACATTGAAAATTGAACAATGCAGGTGCGTGCAAAACACGCACAGGTATGTGAAAAACATACCATGGAAAATGACGAATCCGTTAATTCAGATAATAACGTTTGGCGCAGCAATGCGCGTGAACGTTACTGTCAAAACACTTTGAGTATTTTTAGAAATCGTGTTTTATGACCCGCAGGGTCATAAATACACAGCTGGTTTTCAAATAAAGCTTAGAGTCAAACATCAAAAAGCTTATCTAGTTTGCTTTCCACTCGTGGAAA
>CAYVFB010000120.1:0-8147 GCA_964450305.1 uncultured Ruminiclostridium sp. | reverse complement strand
GGAAAGGGTTATCGCCTGCAATCTTCCAATGTTATAATGAAGCCTTCCCTTTCAAATGTTTATCAAAAAAATCCAGAATATAGTGGTTCATGATTTAAACCTGACGCTCCGCCCGAATGCTTCCAGTTTGTCGTTACTCCGATCCCGATGCTAAATGAGTGGTAATGAGGTGATCGCGTTGTCGGGAAATGTCAATCGGTTCTGGTTGCCATCTATCACTTTTAGTGTTAGAATAGTGTTACAAGTGATAGAAGCTGATAGAAACTGATATAAGGAGTGACATTATGAACTTGTATGAAAGTGAAGTTGTTGAATTGAAGGAAATTTATACACCTGAAATAAAAAAAGGAATTGTAGCATTTGCAAATACTAATGGTGGAACGATCTATGTTGGTGTACAGGATAATGGAGAAATTGTTGGTCTTGATAATGCAAACTTTGTTATGCAACAGATATCAAATTCATTAAGAGATGGCATTCGCCCTGACGTTTCCATGTTTACATATATCGAGTTATTATGTGAAGATAATAAGTACTTCGTAAAACTGACGGTTAGTCAAGGAACAAAAAAGCCTTACTACCTTGCTGACAAAGGACTTAAGCCGACAGGCGTATATATTAGAAGCGGAACAACATCTGCTCCGGCATCTGAAGATACTATCCGTATGATGATAAAAATGACCGATGGCGATTCCTTCGAAAGTAATCGTTCCCTTATGCAAGAACTGACTTTTATCAGTTTAAATAAAGAGATGGAAAGAAGAAATATAGAATTCACCGATATACAAATGAAAAACTTAGGCATTCTCTCGTATGATAATATTTATACAAACATGGGTTTATTAGTTTCAGATCAGTGTAAGCATTCTATTAAATTTGCTGTTTTTCAAGGTTCTGACAAATTGATTTTTAGAGATCGAAAGGAACTGACAGGTTCTCTGTTTGATCAACTGACAGACGCCTTCAAAACAATAGATTTTTATAATGGCACAAAGGCTACCTTCCATGATTTACTACGTACAGATGAAAGAGATTACCCGGAAGATGCTATTCGCGAAGCACTGCTGAATGCCGTTGTCCACCGGGATTATTCTTTTAGTGGCAGCATAATAATTAACCTTTATTCTGACCGTTTAGAAATTATCTCCTTAGGTGGATTGGTTCCAGGTTTGTCATTAGAGGCAGCTATGCTGGGAGCATCCCAACCCAGAAATGAAAGGCTTGCAGGTTTATTTTACAGAATGAAGCTAATTGAAGCATATGGCACGGGTATCGGCAAAATAATCAGTTGTTATAAAGGTCTTCCAGTACAACCTAAGTTTGAAAACGTGGAAGGTGCATTTCGAGTGGTTTTACCGAATACGCATACAAAAGAGTTAAGCGTTAAAGATAAAAAGTATTTACCGATATTCGGATTATTTGAAAGGCAAAAAGAAATTACTCGTAGCGATGTAGAGGAAGTCCTGGGGGTTGGTACAACCCATGCTATTAATACGCTTAAAGAAATGCTGGATAAAGGGTTAATTAATAAAGTTGGCAATGGTAGGTTGACAAGGTATGTGATGAAGTGAGAAAACAAATGCAACAGGTCAGAGCTTAGCGCCTGTCATTATGAAATTAATGAGGCAGTTCTCCCGATTCATCCGAAGTGAGAGAACCACCCCCTGCTTCCGCATAATCACAAGAAGGACAGTCCCCTTGATTACTGCTGAACTACCGTCACCTCGGGATATATGGACGAAGGTGCATCGAGCAGCGTGGAAGCCTTCCCTTTCAAATGTTTATCAAAAAAATCCAGAATATAGTGGTTCATGATTTCAACCTGACGCTCCGCCCGAATGCTTCCTAAAAACCCGGAAAGCTTGCCCACCGCAGGAATCAACGAGTTCAAATCAGAAAAATTCATATGCTCGCTGCCTTTAATCTTCACCACGGTGTAATCTTTCTCAGTATCACAATAACCCGTTTGTATTAAAGTCTTTCTCTCACCGCCTTGGGTCAGGATCATAAACGGCTGGTTTATTTCCCTGTCCGGTGCATCTCCAAAGGGTGAACCATCCATATTGATAAAGGCCTTTATGCGCTCATCCACCAGGCAAAGCTGCCCTGATGCAGCCCCACCGAACGAGTGGCCGAAAGCCCCCATGTTCAATACATCCAGCTTTCCGGCGAAGATGCTTTTTTCCCTGCCATCGTTCATTTCAATAATCTTATCTGCTATAAAGTGCATATCTTCACTCCAGCCCCGCAAGCTTTCATTGTTTATAACTGCGTTCCTAAGAATCGCTTTGTGAAAGTCACCGCTTTGATCATCAGCAACGGTTTGTTTAGCCACCTCAACAGCCTTTGCTGTGTCTTCAGAAAGCGCCTGCCTCTGTTGTTCGCTATAGGACACGATGCTTCCATCGGGATATATACAGGCAAAGTCCTCATAGGGATGTCCCACGGCAAAAACAATATAACCCTGACTGGCCAGCTCCTCCATTTGAATCACATTTTGACCGTTGAACATGGCTCCGCCACCGGAAAAGAGGATGACCGGATATTTTTCTTCCGCGTTGGAAACATCCGCATCCAAGTAACTGTGTGTATCCACAAGTGAGAAATAACCAAACAGATCCGGAAGGCTGCGATATTTCGTGAAAAGGCTCATAGCCTCTACGCTGCTGATCCAATGGGCAACCTGTTTTCCTTCGGCTTTAGAAGCAGGATACCAAACCTGAACGGGTACATTCCGGTTATCGCTGGCTTGTGTAAAAAGCTCTTCCCTTGACAAGTCTATAAAAGACATGCGCGTTGTCCCCGCCAGATAAGGGCCTTTTGGAGCGGGCAGTTGAGCCACGGGGAAAAGTAACGGCATCAGGGTCGAGGGGATTGTAAACAGAATCAGGAAAAACACTCCAAGCCGCTTCACAGAATTTTTAACTTTAAATCCGGGTGCATATTCTTTGACAAGGGCTGCGGCAAGCAGTACAGTAGTCAGAAAAAAAGCCGGAACCAACTGAAGGCGGTATCCTTCAAACAAAATGCTGAGAGTACCGGCTAAAATAACAAAGCTCAAAGAATACAAACCTGCATTGCGCTTTTTTAACAAACCCAGGCTAAAACCAATGACAGAAAATAAAAACAGAACAAGGAACAGGGTCTCAAACACTCTCATCACGAATCATCCTTTCTTTTCATCACATTAACAAGCCGGCCTTACACGAACCTGTATTTAACCTTAAGAGAACATTAAAATTGTTGCATTACCACACCACACGGGTTTCGCCAGGTCTGCCTGAATGGCTTATAAAACAGGAAAGTACCGCACTACATGGGTTTCATACCAACATACACTGATATATTCGTTGCTCAATTGCTGCCAACACTGGCAAATCGGTTATGTCAATCAACTGCACCGATATGGTATAATGAACAAAAACGAAGGTGGTTCTGGATGAATCAGGTAAAGGACAAGAAAATCCTATTGGTGGAAGATGAACCGGAGCTTTTAAAAATGCTGGAAACCATTTTAAAAAAAGATGGCTTTCATCAAATCTTCGGCGCGTCAACAGCCCGGGAAGCGTTGTCGCTGGCTGCGAAGTACAGACCGGATGCAGCAGTTCTGGATGTGATGCTTCCCGATGGCGATGGGTTTTCGCTGCTGGGAGAAATTAAGAAAATACGGGATATCCCGGTTCTGTTCCTCACCGCAAGGGGGGAAGCGGAAGATAAAATCCTGGGCCTTGGCCTGGGCGCCGATGATTATATCGTAAAGCCCTTCCATCCAAGAGAATTTACCCTGCGCCTTGGCGCGGTATTAAAGCGTACCTATGCCAATACGATAAAAAGCGAAGTACCGGTGCTTTATCTTCCCGCATGCGTGATTGATCTGGGAAGAGCCGAGGTAACAAAGGGTGGGGAAACGTTTGTGCTTACGGCGAAGGAGCATGCAATCCTTACCGCCCTATGCCGCAACGCCAACAGGGTTGTTACCACAGACACTCTTTGCCAGTGTGCCTGGGGGGATGATTCCTACGGGTATGAGAATACACTGATGGTGCATATACGTCATATCCGCGAGAAAATAGAGAGCAACCCATCCGAGCCCGCCGCGCTGCTTACGGTGAAAGGGCTGGGCTACAAGCTGGTTGTATGACAGGGAGCCTTATATGAAAAACAAATCAATCCGGATTTCCGTCAGATATGCTTTGGTTATCATCGCTGTTGCTGCTTTTGTGCTGATACTGAACTATTCCCTGTTTCTTCTGGTCATAAAGGATAATTCACTATTCCAGGAGCCTGCAAAAACAGTGAAACGGATATCCCAGGAGTTTAACGAATCAAAGACAGGGTTAACGCAGCAAACCATTCAAATGATTCAACAGAATAATATGTGGGTGCAGATGATTGATCCGCGGGGAAACGTCATTTCTTCCTGCAATGCGCCTGGTGACCTTGCGAAAAACTACACCCTTAAAGATATCGCAGTGCTGTCGAAAAGCTATTTGGACGGGTACCCGGTGTATCTGTGGGAAAGCGGAGAAAACCTTGTGATGCTGGGTTACCCCAAAGACACAATGTTGAAATATAACTGGTCTTTCCCAGTCCGTTCTACGGGCTCATTTCCAACACTGTTGATCATAGTAATCCTGAACCTGGCAGTGATTATCACATTGTCGATATTCTTCAGCAGACGAATCACAAGGCCCCTTTCCAACATCGCAGAAGGAGTTGCCTTGCTAAAAGAGGAAAAGGAAGTGGAGCTGCATGAAGGGGACGTGTTCGAAGACCTGGCAAACAGTATAAACCATACCTCCAGGCTGATCCGTGAAAAGAATGAAAAAATTAAACTTAAAGATACAGCAGTATCTAACTGGCTTACGGGAGTATCCCATGATATTCGAACACCTCTGTCCATGGTTCTTGGCTATGCCGGGCTAATAGAAGAGGACACAGCTTTACCGGACGAAACCAGAGCTCAGGCAAAAATTGTAACGGAAAATACGGTAAGAATCAAAAGCCTGATTGAAAACCTGAACCTGGCCCATAGCCTTCAGCATCAGCTAATGCCGATGAACCTGCAGCCGGTAAGGCTTTCGAACATCGCCCGCAAAGCAGTGACAGAATGCGTAAATACCAGCATTGTGCAAAACCACGCTTACGAAATATGTATCGAAGATGAGCAGGTATCGGCTTTACTGGATGAAACCCTGTTTCTGAGGGCTTTGATCAATCTTATTACGAACAGTGTCAAACATAACCGGGAAGGGTGCGGTTTTACCATTGCCGTGCCGCCTGCAAGGGATGGGCAAGCCTGTGTGGTGATTTCCGATACCGGCACAGGTATCCCCGCAGATATCATTGAAAGGCTGAACCAGCAGGATTATTTAAGTGCCTGGGCAAAACAAACCCATGGCCTGGGGCTGATCATTGCAAAAAGTATTGTTGAGATTCATCACGGGCAGCTGATCATTGAAAGTGAAATCGGTAAGGGTACGGTGATAAAAATCCAACTACCATAGTGGGTCAGGGACAGGGGAGACAGGTTCCCTGTCCCTCGAAAAATTTACACTTTCTAGAACTTGTGAAGTGGGCAAAAGAATAGAGGTTGAATACCAAGGGGGAGGGAGATAACCTTGATCTTAAGCGTTAGTCGTAGAACCGATATCCCAGCCTTTTACACCGAGTGGTTCTTTAACCGCCTGAAGCAGGGGTTTGTTTATGTCCGCAACCCGATGAATTATCATCAGGTCAGCGAAGTAGCGTTGAATCCCGATGGAATCGATTGTATTGTTTTTTGGACTAAGGATCCGTCGAACATCCTTAACAAGCTGGACCAGCTCGCAGAATATAGCTACTATTTTCAAATCACAGTGAACTCCTATGATAATCAAATTGAGCGGAATGTACCCAATAGAAACAAGGTTGTCCAGGCTTTCCAGGCGCTATCCGGCATGATTGGCAAAGAAAGAACCATCTGGAGATATGATCCCATTATCCTGACAAAAGAGATGGATATGGAAAGCCATTTCAGGAACTTTGAATTATTAGCAGCAAAGCTGGAGGGGTATACCGAGCAGTGCATCATCAGTTTTGTAGACTTTTACAAAAAGGCGGAGCGGAATATGGGCCATATTGCGTATTTGCCGATTCATAATGACACGATGAAAATGATGGGGGAGCGTATGTTTGAAATCAGCCAAAATCATAGTATAGCTATCAAAACATGCTCAGAGCAGATTGACCTGTCTTCGGCTGGAATTGAACATGCAAAATGCGTTGACGGTCAATTGATTTCCAGAATCATCGGGAAAAAAATTATTACGAATAAGGACAAAAACCAAAGAGAAGTCTGCGGATGCGTAGAAAGCATTGATATCGGTGCGTACAACACATGCAAGCATGGGTGCCTATACTGTTATGCGAATTTCAGTGAGAATGCAGTGAAAAACAACCTGCCAAAGCACGATCCAAATTCACCGATGTTAATTGGAAACCTTGAACCTGAAGACAAGGTTAAAAAGCGGGATATGGTATCGTTGATTGACAACCAGGTGAGCATGTTATAATGGCCCCAATCACATAACGGATCTGGTCTGCGATGCTCCAACCGGGAAAGCGATCATATCCGACCGTTTACCAACCCCAGGTATAACAAAAAGATTGACTGATAGGAGATGCTTTATTCATGAGAAAATTTCCATATCGAAAAGTAGATGCTTTTACTTCAGGGGGCTCATTAGGTAACCCTGCTGCATATTTACATACAGGCAGCACCCAACTGACAGTTGAAGAAATGCTTGCCGTTGCAAAAGAGCATAAGGGCTTCGTTTCCGAGGTTGTATTCTGTTCGGCGTCGAAGGTGGCTGACGTGAAACTGACATACTATTCCTCTGAGTGTGAGGTGGATTTCTGCGGCCACGGAACTGTAGCAACAATGGTTGATGTCATCCGTAATGACAGTAGTCTGAAGGGTGAAAGCGAAATTATAGTGGAAACGAATAAAAAGGGCTTGCTTACCGTTTATAATCGCTTGGACAGTGACAATGCTGTATATATCACAGCACCAAAAGCTCAGTGGCTGCCGGTTCCGGTTTCACTGAATGAAGTTTCTGACGCCCTCGGCCTTCCGCCCGATGCAATCTCCTGTGAGCTTCCTCTTGATTTTATTGATGCTGGCCTTAGAACACTGATTGTCCCCATTGCCAAATTAAACGATGAGGTGTCTGTTTACCCCGAAATGGAGGGGCTGGAGAGATTCTGTCTTCGCAACGGAATCGATATCATCCTGATTTTCTGTATTCAGACCAGTTCTCCGGGCAGTTGCGCCCATACCAGAGTTTTCGCCCCAAAATTCGGTTATCTGGAGGATCCAGCCACTGGTTCCGGCAACAGTGCTTTTGCAAATTATATGCTGAGAAACGGGCTATGGGACGGATCCCCGACAAAGGTCGAGCAGGGTGGAGACAATAGGGTGTTAAATTCAGTCAGCCTGATGAAAATGGGGGAGCATATCCTGTTCGGCGGAAGCGCAACGCTGCGGATTGCTGGTGAATACTATCTGTGAAGCCCGACTGGATACGACTTGACATCTTGGGCTGTTCAATTTCTAAAACTTGTGGAGGGGGCAAAAGAATAGAGGCTGAATACTAAGGAGGGACTCTTTTGATCCTAAGTGTAAGCCGAGCATGTTATAACGAAGCGAAGAAAACAGAAAGCAAACGATATAGGTGCGTACAGTATGAAAAAACTAAACATGAATAGCTCAGGAACAGCCTTTATAGGCTGGGGTTCACTCTTTCTGGCTATTGCGTTATTGCTGTTCTTAACCCAACGTATTGTTGGAAGCAACCGGGTATTGTCTGTTGCAATAGCAGCAAGTGCAGCAATTGGTGTAATCATATTATTGGTTTTACTTCTGCTTGTTTTCATCGAGTTAAGGCAGGATAAAGCGGTGGATAGATTTTACAAAAAGAATACGCATATAAAAATAAGAATATCAGAGCACTATTTTGAATGCCAAAATTGCGGTCATCAAAAAGTACTGGAGAATCAAACAAGTTGTCCAGTATGCGGGGTTACTTTTAAAGAAAAGCAAAAAGCCCCTTTTAACATGCTTTTCTGAACTGTAATCTATTTCAATATATCCATGACTAGTAAAC
>CAYVFB010000119.1:0-8179 GCA_964450305.1 uncultured Ruminiclostridium sp. | reverse complement strand
AAATCCTCTTCTCCCGCCTCGATATAACGAAGCTGAAGCTCCGTTGTTGCAGTGTGATGGTTTTGCTAAAGCAAAACCTGCCGTTGCAATAACAGTGTGTTGCGATTGCAAGCAATCGCTTCCGTTGTTATAATGGGGCAAAGAAAAGTATCAGCCTGGATGACTCGTAAGAAATGGAAATAAAAGATTGCAAAAAATTAGGGACAACAAGTCGGAGTTTGTAGTATAATAGTAATGTGGCAGTTTGGGAATGAAGGTCTTCAAGACAGCTGTTCCTATTTTTTCCATGCATAATTTAGTAAATTGTTCCAGAATGATTTTTACATATTTTTCGGTGAAACCGGTAGAATCCGCCTTAATAAAGCAGTCTGAAAATGAACATAATAGAAGTGTAAACTCAGGAGCTGCGAATTTTTGGCAATAAAATATACATAAGACAACAAGGGAGCGGTTAAAAATGGGAGTATTTCTGATTGACGGCGGTATCCCACTGAAAGGTTCGGTTCGCATCAGCGGCGCAAAAAATGCCATTCTTCCAACTCTTGCAGCCTGTCTTCTGACAGAAGGAAAAAGCGTATTAAAGGATGTTCCCGACCTTGAGGATGTACATACCATGTGCGGCCTGCTTACATCTTTGGGGGCCAATATCAGCTTTAACACCAATCAAAAGGAAATTACAGTTGATACCTCTCATATAAATGAGCATACAGCGCCTTACGAGCTTGTGAACACCATGCGGGCTTCTTTTCTCGTCATGGGGCCGCTGCTTG
The DNA here is from genome assembly GCA_964450305.1 of uncultured Ruminiclostridium sp. Taxonomy (GTDB): domain Bacteria; phylum Bacillota; class Clostridia; order DSM-8532; family DSM-8532; genus JAAYJG01. The sequence goes on along the minus strand of CAYVFB010000119.1, from coordinate 7,409 downwards.
CGCGCAAAGGCAAGGCAAGGGTTTCACTTCCGGGGGGCTGCGCAATTGGAAGCAGGCCTGTAGACCTGCATCTGAAAGGTTTTTCCGCGCTTGGCGCCAGCATCAATACCGGGCATGGCTATGTTGAAGCCCAGGTCAGGGGGAAACTGACCGGAGCCAGAATATATCTGGATTTTCCAAGCGTGGGGGCTACAGAAAACATCTTAATGGCAGCTGTTTTGGCAAAAGGCCAGACTACAATTGAGAATGCCGCCACCGAGCCCGAGATCGTGGATCTTGCGACGATGCTCGTGTCCATGGGCGCAACCGTCACCGGAGCGGGAACCGATACCATTCGGGTAACCGGGACAGAACAGCTGAACCCGGCCGAACATACCATCATTCCCGATCGCATTGAAGCGGGAACCTATATGGTGGCAGCAGCCATGACCGGTGGAAATGTGTTACTTGAAAATGTCTTGCCCGATCATTTAAAGCCTGTTACCGCGAAGCTTCGTGAAGCCGGCGTTGAAATTTCGGAAGAATTGGGCTGTATCCGCGTAAAGGGCATGGAAAAACTGAAGGCTGTAGATATTAAGACACATCCTCACCCAGGTTTTCCAACCGACATGCAGGCTCAGATGACTTCGTTTCTCAGCCATGCTGAAGGTACCAGCATGGTGATTGAAACCATTTTTGAAAACCGGTTCATGCATGTCAGCGAATTGAAGCGCATGGGGGCGCGGATTAAGATTGACGGGCGTACCGCGATCATTGAAGGCGGAATCCCTTTTATGGGTGCTCAGGTAAAGGCGACCGACCTGAGGGCGGGAGCAGCTTTAATCCTGGCTGGGTTATGTGCCAAAGATAAAACCGAGATCAGCGATATTTACCATATCGACAGAGGTTATGAAAAAATGGAGGAAAAGCTGAAAGCCCTGGGTGCGAGAATCAGCAGGCTATAAGCTGCGACCAGCCAGGACGCATGGGCGAGCAGTGCAGCGAAGCGGAACGACCAGCCAGGACGCATGGGCGAGCAGTGCAGCGAAGCGGAACGACCAGCCCCCGGGAGACCGTTCGGCAGAGTCGAGCCGGCTCCGACTGCATGGGCGAGCAGAGGCCCGAAAATCAGTTCAGCTCATCCAGCGTAAGCTTAAAGCCCGGGATGAAGTACTGTATGAAGTAGTCCACCTCGGGCATCTGCATTTCTTCAATTTTATTTAGAATAGAAACAGCCGCTTTTTTGAACTCGGTGTTGCCGGCCTTTTCTTCCTCGAGGCATTTAATATAAGCACTTATACGATCTGCAGCCTTAACGATCTTCCCTTCGGCAGAGGTTTCATCAAAAAACAGGATGCTTTGATATTCTGACTTCATTTCATCGGGAAGCATTGATAACAGTTTGTTTTTAGACACATCCTCCAGATCCTTGTAGGCCTTGGAGATGGATGGATTGAAATATTTGATCGGTGTGGGAAGGTCCCCGGTAATAGTTTCGTTGGAATCGTGATAGACAGCCAAAACAGCAACCCTGTCGGGGTTTACGTTGCCATTGAAGCAAGCGTTGCTGATCACCGCAAGGGCATGGGCAAGTATGGATACCTGAAGGCTGTGTTCCTGTATATTTTCCGTGCTGGTGTTGCGCATCAGGCCCCAGCGGCTAATATACTTCATTCTTGAAAGAAAAGCAAAAAAGGGGTAGTTTTTTTTCACTTTGAACACCTCCAAAACAGGTTTATCATTTCACAAAACTGAGAATGCAATGCGGGGTTTACTGCTTACTGCAATCAAACAGGCAGGCTCCCGCTTAATTCAACCTGGCAGATACGCCCCACATACTTCAACCTAGCAGGATCCCCCACATACTTCAATCAAGCAGGATTCCCCAGATATTACAGCAAACCAGTTAGGCCGTTTACCCAACAATCAGAACTTATGTTCTATTATATCGAATCCTCGGTTCAAGCGCAATAGGTTTTCTTCCGAAAACAATAGACGGTTCGGTGAGTAATACTTAACCGAACCGTCTAACCTGCCCTTTTACCTTTAACCTGGCAGGATTTCGAAAAATAGTGCATTGTATTTTTAGTCCTCCCGAGATGTATCGAAGATGATCCTTTTTAGAGCCTGCTACTAACGCAATGGAATCATTCCTTTCGTAACACTTGCATTAAAACGAACCTGTTGGAACCATCTCCTTTACGGATTTTTCAACCATGGATAAAACTTAGTATTTCGGTGGAATCATCCCCTTTACTAATTTGTTGGAAAATTAGGTGTATGGTTGGAATCATCCCCCTTCCTTTATCATTTTATTCATCGTTCTTATATTATATTTATACCCGACAAGCTGTAAGTAAAACAAAAAAATTTCATGCCAGGGGCAAGTATTTGTGAAGGTTTCTCAATCATTCCTGATGACTGTGCTGGTTTTCCATTTACCGCTCAGAAAGTAAATAAAAAGAATGGTTCCCGTACCCAGTGTGGCTATAGGGGCAGCAAGCCCCAACCCCAGCATCCCCTTGTCCAAAACCACTCCGAAAAGAATCGCCAGCGGAATACGGAACCCTAATGAAGACATGACCCCTCCGATGGAGGAGACAACCGTATGCCCGGAGCCTGTTATCAGGCCATTCAGGCAGAAAACCGCCGGGACCAGTATATAGTCAAAGCTGAAGGTTTTCAAATATTCAATACCGTTGGAAATCATTTCAGGGTCATCCCCGAAAAGCGAGAGAATCTGTGTAGGAAAAAGGCGTGTAATGATAAAAACAAAAAGTGTTACAGAAAAAGAGAGTAAGAGCCCGGTATAAAAGGTCTTTTTAGCTCGGTCTGTTCTACCGGCACCCATATTTTGGGCGACCACCGCAGAAACGGAATTACCAACAGCAATTGCGGGAAGAATGGCAAATCCGTTATATTTGCTGATAATACCCAGTGCAGCCGATGCGCTTACACCCATTCCGTTCGCAATGGTGGTAAGCACAAGGAATGAAAGGTTCGTGATCACATTTGTGATGGAGATGGGTATGCCAACCCGCATCAGTGTCTGAAACCGATCCTTGTAAAATCGGAGAGAACGCAGCTTAAAGTCAAACTCAAAATTACTCCTTTTCAAATATATGATGCACAAAATCATACTGAGCGCCTGGGAGATGACCGTAGCCAGTGCAGCTCCCCGTGAGGCCATGTGAAATACGCCTACAAACAGAAGATCAAGCAGGACATTCGTAACACAAGCTATCGTAACAAAATATAAAGGACGCTTACTGTCCCCAAGCCCGCGCAGGATGGCCGAAAAAGCGTTATAGCCGAAAATGAATATGGTTCCCAACAAGGTGATGTTCAAATAATCACGGGCTTCCTGATATGATTCCGTCGGAGTCTGCAACAGGTGGAGTATAGTATCGGACAGAAGCATCATCGCCACTGTCAGGACAACTGACATTATCAGCAAAAAAGTGATCAATGTTTTTATTGATTCGTTCACGCCTTTCCTGTCGCCGGATCCCAGGTACTGGGCAATAACAACCGTGCCTCCAACAGCCAAGCCGATAACGATGTTTGTTAGGATGAAAGTTACCTGACCGCCGATATTGACGCCGGATATCCCGGCCGAACCATTAAAATTACCGACAATCAACATGTCGGCCACATTGTAAAGTGTCTGTATCAAGTTTGAAAGCATGAAAGGCAAGGCGAACAGGATTAGGTTTTTCGCAACACTGCCTTCTGTTAAATTTTTCTCTAGTGAATTTGTTTTCATATCTTCCCTCACTGAAATGATAGTACAAGTAATATTCAATCTACCGCAACAGAGAAGTAAAGTCAATTACAAAAATCCGCTTCGCTCCACTGCTCGCCCATGCAATCGGAGCCGACTCGGCTCTGCCGAACGGTCTCCCCCAGGGGCTGGTCGTTCCGCTTCGCTGCACTGCTCGCCCATGCATCCCGGTGTTGCGATTGCAAGCAATCGCTTCCGGTGTTATAATAAATTCAATTCGGGGCCTGCCCGAAGGAGTTGACGCGGAAGTATGGAGGATGGCGGTGTTGAACGATTTTTTACTGTTGGAACTGGCGGGTATCTGCCTATATCGGAGTTTACTGAAGGATAAGCCCGTTGCGGGGCTTGTTTCATTGTTAAGGCTGTTACAGGATGACAATGCCGATATGGAAAGTATTATCACAGCCTGGAGTGAGATCAGTGCCGGGCTTTTTCAAATGGATATCACATCCTTTTATCAGCATGTTCAAAACCTTGTTTGCATCGATGAGAACGCTTTCACGCTTGCATGTGAAAGACATGAAGCAACCCTGGAAAGCCCTCTCACCCATCAGGCGGCCTCTGACCTGAAGGTACTGGAAAAACTCGCATCCATACAATGTGCAGAACTGAAAATGAAGATGAAGGAAAAGGTACGGGGCAACCTCGAAGTATATCGTCTGATCGATGCACTTCCCGATTGGAACCCACAGCCCACCCCTGCAGAGGATGAATCAGAGCAAAACGCCAGAATTACATTACAGAAGCCCAGCTCTGCCAACGACAAACAAGAGCCTGAAACCAGAATCAGGACACAAGTACAGCAATCCATCTCCGCAGGGGATGAAGGAATGGCCGCCAGAATTATCTGGCATCAGAAAAATGGAGCGGGCTTGTTATCTGCTCATTCTTTTTTCATCTGGGACGGAACATCTGTGAAACCCGTGATCAACCCCGATCCGGTTACTTTGGACAAACTGTATTTATTGGACAGCCAGAAGGAACTGGCGGTTAAAAACACAAAGCTGTTCATTTCGGGCAAAGCCGCCAATAACATCCTGTTTTACGGTGATCGCGGAACAGGAAAATCCTCGTTGGTGAAAGCACTGGCTAACGAGTTTTCGAATGAAGGGTTAAGGCTTATCGAAATCCCGAAGAAGCATCTGGAGCAGATTCCGATGATTACAGCGGAGTTATGCGGCAGAGGGTTGAGCTTTATCTTTTTTATTGATGATTTGTCCTTTGAAAACAATGAAGAGAAATTTACCGCTCTAAAAGCGGTTCTTGAGGGTGGCCTGGAGTATAAGCCCGGCAATATTCTGCTATATGCCACATCCAACCGGCGCCACCTTGTAAAAGAGAGCTTTGCCGACCGGAGGGGTATTATTTCCGACAATCCGGAGGAAGAAATACGAGCAAGGGACGGCATTCAGGAAAAGCTGTCCTTATCGGATCGTTTTGGGATTACCATTGTATTTTCTTCGCCGCTGAAAAAAGAATATCTTCAGATCATCCATAAAATGGCCGAAGAGGAGAACCTGCACACAGACCCGGCCATTCTGGAGCAAAAGGCGATGCAGTGGGAGATGGCATATAATGGAATGTCACCAAGAACCGCCAGGCAGTTTATTCACTGGATGAAAGCTGAGGGAGACCCCCGTTAAGGTAGTTGAATTCTATGAAAAATGGTGATAAACTGAAAACCAGTTTTCAAAGATTTCATCTATTCATGAATGTGTAACCAAGCAGAACAAGCCGTCGGTGGCTCTGCCTGGCCTGATTGTCAGTTTCAATGAGAGCTTACACGAATTAGCACCAGAACACTGACACAGATACAGTTCATCTCCCTGCCCCAATGTACAAAATGTGCTATAGAGGCGGGAGCTTAGGGGATATGATAAATAACCAACAGAACGGAGAGAGGAAAAATGAGGGCAGTCATTACAGTTATCGGATATGATAAAGTGGGTCTGATCGCAGGGATCAGCGCAGTGCTCCTAAAGGCCAATGTGAACATCCTCGACATATCACAAACCACCATGCAGGATTTGTTCACCATGATCATGCTTACCGATCTGGAAAAAATGAACATGGACTTCTCAGAACTGAAAGACCTGTTGATGCAAAAGGGACAGGAACTTGGCGTGGATATTAGGATTCAGCGGGAAGAAATCTTCCAGAGCATGCACAGAATATAGAAGCTGGAGGAAGATTATGATAAACCAAAATGAGATTCTGGAAACCATTCGTATGATCCAAAATGAAAAACTGGATATCCGTACCATTACCATGGGTATTTCGTTGCGCGACTGCTGCAGTGAAGACACGGACAGGGCCTGCACAAGGATCTATGACAAGATCACCCGGTATGCCAAAGACCTGGTGAAAACGGGCGACGATATCGAGAAGGAATATGGCATTCCCATCATCAATAAAAGAATATCGGTAACCCCCATTTCGATTATCGCAGAGAGCAGCATGAACGCCAATTATGTGAAATTTGCCCGTGCTATGGATCGGGCTGCGCAGGAAACAGGTGTTAATATAATCGGAGGGTTTTCAGCACTTGTTCACAAGGGCTATACTAATGGGGACAAGGCTTTTATTCAATCCATTCCCGAAGCACTTTCAACAACCGACAGGGTGTGTTCATCGGTGAATGTCGCCACAACACGGGCGGGCATCAATATGGATGCTGTCCGGCAAATGGGTGAAATCATTCTGGAAACAGCTCAGAAAACCGCCAACAACAACGCCTTCGGTTGTGCAAAGTTGGTTGTGTTTGCAAATGCGGTAGAGGACAACCCCTTTATGGCGGGTGCTTTCCATGGCATTGGGGAACCGGAATGTGTGATCAATGTTGGGGTCAGCGGCCCCGGGGTTGTCGCTGCGGCCTTGAAAAAGCTCAATGGAGCAGATTTTGGCACAGTAGCTGAAACCATTAAGAAAACCGCTTTCAAAATCACCAGAATGGGTCAGTTGGTTGCGAGGGAAGCTTCGAGCAGACTTGGTGTTTCCTTTGGCATTGTAGATTTATCACTGGCACCTACGCCGGCCATTGGCGACAGTGTTGCGCATATTCTTGAACAGATGGGCTTGGAGCGTTGTGGTGCGCCGGGCACAACAGCGGCACTGGCACTCTTAAACGATGCGGTGAAAAAGGGTGGGGTAATGGCATCCTCTTATGTAGGCGGTCTTAGTGGTGCCTTTATACCTGTATCCGAGGATGCGGGCATGATTGAAGCAGTTCAATGCGGCGCATTGTCCATTGAAAAGCTGGAAGCGATGACCTGTGTTTGCTCGGTTGGCCTGGATATGATTGTAATACCGGGAGATACATCGGCATCCACAATTTCCGCGATAATTGCCGATGAAGCTGCCATTGGAATGGTAAACCAAAAAACCACAGCTGTCAGAATCATTCCGGTACCAGGTGCAAAGGTAGGGGATTTGATTGACTTTGGTGGGTTGTTTGGTAGTGGACCCGTGATGCGTGTTAATCCGTTTTCAGCCGAAACGTTCATTAACCGGGGAGGAAGGATTCCCGCGCCGCTGCATAGTCTGAAGAACTAAGACAACCTGATTTCAGTTTTGGTCGCATAATGTGAAGACTTGAATCAAGCGGATTATCGTTTTAACTGTATTGTGAAAGATTGAATCAAGCGGA
>CAYVFB010000118.1:0-8377 GCA_964450305.1 uncultured Ruminiclostridium sp. | reverse complement strand
AATCGGAGCCGGCTCGGCTCTGCCGAACGGTCTCCCCGGGTGTGTTGCGATTGCAGGCAATCGCTTCCGTTGCTATAATATGCATCTTATACAATGGCCTACGCCTATTTTCCTGAAATAACAGCTGGTGCCAGGAGTCGGTGTGGCCATTAGCACGGTTGTCAGCATCTGATAGGTAAAATGCCTGAAATTTATCTGTTATTGCTTATGTAATTTTAGTATAATCTAATTAGATTAGAGACAGGACAATCCTGCACATATGAGTAAAAATGCAAGCATCTGGTACTTCTGTAGTTATAACGGGTATAAACCGGAATCTGCACTAATGGCACCAATGACTTGCAAAAAATGAGTTTTGTATGATAACATGAAATATTTTTTGATAGGATGATTCTCTCATGCGACGTATGCTTATTTTTCTTTTGTCGCTAGTGCTCGTGCTTTCCGGATGCGCCAATCAAGCGCCTTCTGAATTTAACCGCTTTGCTCCGGAGGAGTCACAGCGGCTTATTATCTATACATCTCACAAACAAGAGGTTTATAAGCCCATCGTGCGCGAATTTGAGCAACGCACAGGTATATGGGTGGAAATTGTGACTGGCGGTACAACGGAGCTTCTCGAAAAGATTGCTTCAGGAGATACCCAATGCGATCTGCTGTTTGGCGGAGGTATAGACAGTCTAAATGTCTATGGTAATTTATTTACTATATATAAGAGCCCTGAACTGAAAAACGTTGTGCCTTCGATGCAAGGAAATGGTGTATGGACACCCTTTTCAGCATTACCGATTGTGCTGATCTATAATCCTAAACTTGTGCGGTTCAATCCGCCGGAGGGCTGGAGCAGCCTTCTTGATCCGGCGTGGAAGGGAAAAATTGCGTTTGCAGACCCGGCTGTTTCCGCGTCAAGCTATACAGCACTCGCTACCATGGTACAGGCTCTCGGCGGCGAGCTTTCGGCGCGCATTACGGATTTACATCAAAATTTGGATGGACGGGTTCTTTCCAGTTCAAGCGAGGTGATCGATGCTGTGGCGCAGGGGGAGTACTTCATCGGCGTCACACTGGAGGTGTCAGCGATCAAGGGCATCGAGGAAGGCTATGACATTGCGATGGTTTATCCGATTGAGGGAACCAGTATTGTTCCTGACGGTGCAGCGATCGTTAAAAACTGCCGACACGAGGAAAACGCAAAGCGCTTCCTGGACTTTATTTTGAGCGAGGATGTCCAGGGCCGGCTGTCCGATTCGTTCTCCCGCAGACCGGTACGTGCCGGGCTTTACACAACTTCTGCAAATGGGCTGAAGCGCCTGGAATATGATATTGCATGGGCCGGCAGCCATCATGCGGAGCTTCTTCAGCTTTGGGCAGAGCTTAGCGGGGAGGCAGCCAGATGAGAGCATGGGTCAAGCGGTCGTTTAAAAACCGTATCTTTATCACAGTTCTATCGGTCGCACTGCTGCCGCTGCTTCTATGCGCCGTTTTGATGATACAGATTCAAATCAAGCGCAGTGAAGGGGAGCTTGCTCAGCAGGCCAACGTAGAACTGGATTCGCTGGCCAGTACGTTGACGGAAGCCCTGAAAGGCGTTGAGACAATTACACAGGAGCTTGCAACAAACACCGTCGTGCGGAGCACAATGCGCCGCGGCGGCGGCGATTCGCGTATTTTATATCAGTATTTATTCCACAGCACGAACGAATTCAGAAATGTGGCGCAGTTCGATATCTATGATGAAAGCGGTTTATGCCGTTATACCACTGCCAGCTACCTGCCGAACGAAGCGCTGGATCCCGACTGGGGGATTCTCTATGCCGCCAGCCATACAGAGGAGTTTACCCTGCAGGAAAACAGCGGGCTGGGGCTTATCGGCGCCCGTGCTATCCATACTTTCGATGGTACCATTCTGGGGTATCTGGTCGTCACCATCGAAGAGGATGGCTTAGAGTCACTGTTCAGCGGTAAATACAGCTCAGTAAACCACGTGATCCTGCTTGATCCGGCGTGGCGCACGGCGTATTACTCTCAGTCGGCGCAGGGGCTTGCCGCTGTCAACGCTTTGAGAGAACAGCTGTTGACCGGCGTGCCGCTTACCGGTGTGGAGGGTGAATATAATTTTTACGTTACGGGTATGGAAGAAAGCGGCTTCACGCTGATTTTACAACAGCCTCGTACCTTTACCACGGCGGTCATGCGTTCGATATACTCTGTGAGTGTAATAATCGGCTTGTTGTGTCTGATTTTTTGCCTTGGGTGCGCGTGGGTTTTGAGTCGACATCTGTCCAAGCCGGTGTATGAGCTTGATGCGGCGATGGGAGAGGTTGAAAAGGGTAATTACCAGGTACGATTGGAAACCAACCGCACAGACGAGTTCGGCAGGCTCACCAACACATTTAACCGCATGACACGTGAGTATCTGTTGAATCTGGAGAACTCAGTGCAGCGGCAAAAGGAACTCAATGAAACACAGTTCCGCATGATGCAGGCACAATTGAATCCGCACTTTTTATACAACACACTTGATTCCATGAAATGGCTTGGGGTGACACAAGGCGTGCCACAGGTCGCCACGCTGGCAACCGACCTTGCCACTATTTTGCGTGCCAGCATCTCAGAAGGCGAGTTTGTAATGCTTCAGCAGGAACTGGAGCTCATTGACCGCTATTTAGATATACAATCGATTCGTTTTGGGGATCGATTCACGTGTGAAATCGACATTGAAGACCACTTCCAGAGTTGTCTGGTGCCGAAGCTGATATTGCAGCCGCTGGTCGAAAACGCTATCATCCATGGTGTTGAGGGGCGTGATGATGGCTATATCAAGATTATAGCACAAGAGCAGGATGGCATACTTATGCTGACAGTGTCAGATAACGGCTGTGGAATCCCGGAGGAGATTTTAAGAAAATTAAATGCCTCAGACAAGCAGGAACCGGGCGGACACTTGGGGTTGTACAATGTGGATAGGATCTTGCGGCTGCACTACGGCGATCAGTACGGCATTTCAGCCGAAAGCGTGCAGGGGGAAGGGAGCCGTGTGCAATTACGGCTGCCCATTCAGAGAGAGGAGAAGAATAATGCTGAAGGTACTGATAGTTGATGACGAATCCATGGTGCGAAAAGGTATTGTACTCGGCTTTGACTGGGCAGCATTGGACTGCGTGATTGTGGGAGAGGCGACAAATGGCGAGGAGGGACTCGCCGCTGTGGAAGCCTATAACCCGAACCTCATTATTATGGATATTCGAATGCCACGCATGGATGGCCTTGAGATGCTTAGCGAGCTCAGACGTCGTGGCAATCGTGCCCACGTTATATTATTAACAGCATATAGTGATTTTTCCTATGCCATAAATGCATTGCAGAATGGAGCGGATGATTACCTTCTCAAGCCGTTTCACAACCAGGATCTGGTGGCGGCTATCAGCCGAATCCAGCAAAAAGTTCAGGAACGCTCCGCGCTGACGCCGGAGGATGTGCTTCCGCTGACAAAGGGTGACAAGAGTAAATATGTTCTTCTTGCGATGAATTATATCGCAGAACATTATTGCGATCCGGGCATCGGCATCACTATGATTGCCAATTCTCTGCATGTAAGCGAGGGACATCTGAGCCATGTGTTCAGGAAGGAGACCACTTACACCATTGTCGGGTATCTGACGCAGTACCGCATTCATACAGCCATGAAACTTTTGCAGGATCATCGATATAAAATTTACGAAGTGGCGGAGATGGTGGGCTACCGCGACGTGGCGTATTTCGGAAGCACATTCAAGAAGCTGACGGGTCTGTCACCATCGGATTATCAGGATCGATGCAGATAATTTGTGCAATATCCACAAAACCGAGCCTGTATGAATTAGGATTCTCAGTCAAATCGCAGAATTAAAGGCATATTCGCAGTTTTGTCCAGTTTAATTTCAATCGGATGCTCTCTATACTATTAAGTAGATAATCGAACAGTATTGTGAAAGGAGTGTATTAAAATGAAAAAAACTCTTGGGATTATACTGGCGCTTGTGATGGTACTGAGCCTGGTGGGCTGCGGAACCAATATTACACCCACTACCCCAAATACCCCTGAACCTACCTCCAGCCAACCTGCGCCGACAGAGAAAGACTACTCTAAATACACCATCCGAATCTATTCCAACTCCAATTCCACCGAACGTCAAACCTGGCTTATTAACGAAGCCAAGGACGCAGGCTTCACCATCTCTTTGGATGATAACAGTGTCATCTCCGGTGACACCGCTGCCATCCAGGCTGCCAACGAGAACAAGGATGGAGACATCCTGTTCGGTCTGAATGAAACCCGCTGGAGTCAGGTTGTAAACGGTGTTTATGAGAATCTGAAGCTTGTCGGGTGGACCCCTGCCTGGGCCAATGAGGTTGGTGAATACGCCTATCCTAATGCTGCCTATGGTCTGGTTATTCAGAACGTTCTGATGCTGTACCGTAACGACGAGCTCGGTACCAGCGGCAAGGAGCTGAAATTCAAGCATTGGGCTGACATCGTTGACTGCGGCTATAAATGGTATCGCCAGAATAAGGTCGGTGGCACCACCAATGCCAACATCAATTCCGCAATGCTATATCCTTTCGCCGATCCTGCCTCTCAAGCCGGCGGCATCTCTATAGACGGCTGGAAAACTCTTTGGAAATACTGTGCTAACGGTGTATATTCCTCCGACGATACCTATAAATACGGCTTCGACCCGCTGAACAAGGGTGACGTTGCTGTTTCCACCTTCTACTCATCCTCTCTGTACGGCAAGATTGATGCTGCTGCTGAAGGCTCCGAAAAACCGCTTCGTGGTGCATTAGAGCCTGAAAACTGGGCACTGGTTGATATCGAAGACGGTACCTACTACATCGCCGAATATATAGGTGTTCTTGAAAAAGCAAACCGAACAGCAGAACAAACCGAAGCGGTCCTGGCATTCGCCGAATGGTTTGGATCCGCCGAAGTACAAGCTGCCTGGGGTGAAGAGTTCGACTCCTATCCCTGCAACGCTGCTGCTGCTGCTATTCTCTATCCGGATGGCATTCCTTCAATTTACAAGATCAAGAACTTCGCACTGACTAGAGTAAAAGGCACCGACATGACCTATGCTGAATATGTTGCAGCACATTCCAGCGAGTGGACTAATATTATGACGAATCTCGGCTTCTACTGGGCTGACGCTCAAGCCGCCGTTGCGGAGCCTGATTGGGATAACCTTGACTGGGCAACACTTACACAAGCAAAGAAGTAAACTTCATCTGTTTGGCTTCCGATGGCGAGCTGTTAAGGCTCGCCATCGGCATATTAACCCTGTATTTCTGAACTGCAATTGGAGGACTCTTCTATGATTCGGATCAATGATATTGTGGTGAAGTTCGGTGACTTCACTGCCCTGCAAAAAATAAGCGTCCATGTGAAAGAGGGCGAGTTCTTTACCTTCCTTGGCCCTTCCGGCTGCGGCAAGACTACTACCCTTCGAACAATCACCGGTTTCATTGAACCGTCCGAGGGTACGATAACGGTTAAGGGACGCGATATTACACACGTTCCCATTGAGGACCGCAACATAGGCATCGTGTTCCAGAGCTATGCTCTATTTCCTACGATGACGGTATACGACAACATTGCCTTTGGCCTGAAGGTCAAGAAGATGAGTAAAAAAGAAATTGATGAAAAGGTTCGTGCTATCGCAAAGAAGGTCGACCTTTCCGATGACCAATTGAAAAAAGCTGTTTCCGAGCTCTCCGGCGGCCAGCAGCAGCGTGTTGCCATCGCCCGGGCATTGGTTACAGGCCCGGCAATCATCTGTATGGATGAGCCGCTTTCAAACCTGGATGCCAAGCTCCGGGTACAGCTGAGAAATGAACTGAAAAAGATGCAGAAGGACTTCGGTATCACAACCATCTATGTCACCCACGACCAGGAGGAAGCCCTGACGCTGTCCGACCGCATCGCAGTGTTCAACAAGGGTATCATCGAGCAGATCGGCACACCCAATGAGATTTACAATCACTCAAAAACGGAGTTCGCATGCAACTTCATCGGCGATATCAACCGGCTGAGTGAGGAGGTTGTCAGGAAGATGGCCATGAATGGTGCGCAGGTGGATCCATACCAGCACAACTACATCCGCCTGGAGCGAATCCATGTCAATACCCAGCCTTCCGAGGGCGATCTCATGTTGGACGCCAGGGTGGAAAGCCGCGAATACTATGGCTTGTATATCAAGTATTACCTTGATCTCGGTTGCCAGATCGTAAAGGTTATGGAGAGGAATGATGGTGTAAATATCTATGAGCCGGGGCAGATGGTCAAGATCGTGATGAATCCGCGCGATATCATGGCCTATCCCGCGGAAGCTGCGACAGAGGTGATATCATGAAGGATCTTTTGAATAAACGTTCGCTGAGCTCAATCTTTTTCAAGACCTTTGGTTTTGCACTTTTTGCTTATTTGTTTCTGGGTTTTATGGTGTTGCCATGCATCAATACGCTGACCAGCATTTTCAATGCAACCAACTCTGCCGGTGAACGTGACCCGTTTGCGGTTATCAGGTTCTTCTTTGCCGGCAATATGATGGTCTATGTTCTAAATTCCCTGAAGCTCGCCGTCTGCCTGACCGTCACGGTCAATGTCATTGGCGTATCCATCGTGCTTCTGACAGAATATTTTGACATTAAGGGCGCGAAAATCCTGCGCATGGGCTATATGACCACGCTCATCTATTCTGGTGTGGCTCTGGTTACAGGTTATTTGTTTCTCTATGACGCTGACGGCATTCTCACGTCGGCGCTTGTAAAAAGCTTCCCTAACATGAACCCTAACTGGTTCTCCGGCTATAGCGCAGTCCTCTTTACAATGACCTTTGCCTGTACGAGCAACCATATGCTGTTTTTACGCAATGCCATTCGCAATATCGACTACAATACCGTTGAGGCTGCACGGAACATGGGCGCTAAGCCGTTTAAGGTCTTGTGGCGGGTTGTATTTCCGACTCTGATCCCGACCATATTCTCGTTAACCGTTATGACCTTCATTACAGGTCTTTGCGCCATGTCTGCGCCGGTTCTTCTGGGCTATGACTCCATTAACCCTGAAATCGTTCGCCTGGCAGGTTCTTCGACCGCCGACGAGTCCTTCCCGCAGGCACGAGCTGCACTGCTGTCAATCATTCTGGCAATTTTTACTATCGTATTGCTGTCAATTCTGTCTGCGTACGAGCGCAAGGGGCATTACCTCTCTGTTTCCAAGACTAAAGCAAAGCTTCAGAAGCAGAAGATCACGAACCCGGTGGCAAATGTCCTGGCACACATCTATTCCTATGTGCTGTTCGTCATCTACATGATCCCGGTTGTAATGATTATTCTTTTTTCGTTCCAGAATTACAGCGCCATCCGCATGAATAAGCTCGATCTCGGAAACTGGACGCTGCTGAACTTCTTCGGCTCGGAGGATTATGAATACCTGACTTCACGCGGCACTTACAAGCTTCGCAAGGGTTCCATTTCCGGCCTGTTTTCCAATGAGGCGACCCTTGGGGGCATCAAGATCAGCTTTATTCTTTCCGCCATCGCAGCTGCGCTGGCTTGCATCATCGTGGTCATCGTCTGCAATTATATTTTTAAGAATCGGGGAAAAAAAATCAGCGCTGTTCTGGAATATTGCCTGTTGTTCCCCTGGCTGCTGCCGACCATCCTGATTTGCTATTCTTACCGGATTTTCTTCAATAGCGATACCATAGGGTATGTGGGCAACATGAATCTGTATTATGCGGACAATGTGCGAATACTGATTATTATAGCCTATATGGTGGTGAAGCTGCCGTTCTCGCTGCGAATGATTAAGGCTGCCTTTTATGCCATCGATGAAGAGCTTGAGGACGCGGCGCGCAACCTTGGCTCAAGCGGACTGATGACCTTCCTGAAGGTGAAGCTGCCCATCATTTTACCAAGTGTACTAGCTGTCTTTGCACTGAATTTCAACGCTCTGTTTACTGAGTATGATATGTCTGCAACATTTGCCAGTTCTTATGGTACGAGCTATGCAATGGTTATTCAGGCCATGACCAGAGAGGAGGGCCTTTACGGTTATAACATCAACGCCTCCGGACGCCGATGCGCATCCACGGTATTTATTATGATCGTTTCCGGTATCATCCTCTATCTTGTATATGGGGTGGGTGCACGTGACCTGGGCGAACGCCTCGCAGCAAAGGACAAACGTAATAAGCGCCGGCAAAAATTACGTGCGCGCTTTCGTAGACAGCTCATTAAAGGGAACCCCTGAACTGAACGTTCAGGTTGAATTTTCTTGTGATATGTTACACCTTTCATATATACCGTCTGCCATACGAGGCAGGCGGTTTTTTAA
>CAYVFB010000117.1:0-8403 GCA_964450305.1 uncultured Ruminiclostridium sp. | reverse complement strand
GGCAGGTCTATATCTTCCCTTGCGGGTAATGAAACAACCTTTCCTTTCAGGTTTTCCTGATCAACCTCCAGCCATTTCGGCACAACCTTGCTGCCTGTGATATCCAGTATGTCTTTAAACCGTGTGGATTTTCTGCTGCTTTCGGCAACGATGATCTCATCACCCGGCTTAACCAGATAGGAAGGAATGCTGACGCGTCTTCCATTTACAAAGAAGTGACCGTGTGTGACCAGCTGGCGGGATTCGTCCCTGGAGCTGCCATATCCCATTCTGTGCACAACATTGTCCAGACGGCTTTCCAGAAGCTGCAACAGAATTTCACCGGTGACTCCCTTTTTCCGCATGGCCATTTCATAATATCTTCTGAACTGGCTTTCCAGAATGCCATAAAAGCGTTTTGCCTTTTGCTTTTCGCGAAGCTGGACACCATATTCAGAAATCTTTTTACGATTGTTTTGCCCGTGCATACCCGGCGCGTATGGCCTTCTGTCAACAGAGCATTTATTGGTATAGCACCTTTCGCCCTTCAGGAAAAGCTTTTGGCCTTCCCGGCGGCATAATTTACAAGATGCGCCCGTATATCTTGCCATTTGTTTTTACACCTCCGATTAATGTAACCTTCATTTTGGGCCCCTCATTTTCGCTTTTAGTCATGGGATTTAGAGCAGGGCCATGTTCTTCTAAATCATTGCCAGTTTTTGCATATCCTATTCCACAAGGGAAAAGCGTGGAAATACAAAGCCTGTTATACCCTTCTTCTCTTCGGGGGCCTGCAGCCATTATGCGGAATGGGGGTAACATCCTTGATCAGGTTTACTTCAAGCCCTGCAGCCTGAAGCGCACGAATCGCAGCCTCACGTCCCGAGCCGGGACCCTTAACAAACACGGACACGGTCTTCATGCCATGTTCCATCGCAGCCTTTGCAGCCGTTTCAGCCGCCTGCTGGGAGGCAAAGGGAGTGCTCTTCTTGGAGCCTCTGAAGCCAAGGCCTCCGGAGCTCGCCCATGACACGGCGTTACCCATAACGTCTGTAATGGTTACAATCGTATTGTTAAAGGATGAATGAATATGGGCACATCCGCGCTCTATATTCTTTTTTTCCTTCTTTTTTCTTGTTCTTCTTACAACTTTAGCCGCCATTGATAACCAAACCTCCTGTTATTTCTTCTTGTTGGCTACGGTCTTCTTCGGACCTTTCCTGGTTCTCGCGTTGGTCTTTGTCCTCTGACCACGTACAGGTAACCCTATTCTGTGGCGCCTGCCGCGATAGCAGCCTATTTCCATAAGACGCTTGATGTTCAGGGCAGTCTCTCTTCTGAGATCACCTTCAACAGTATATTCCTTTTCGATGATATCTCTTAACTTGCTGATTTCATCGTCGGTCAGGTCACGGATACGGGTATCCGGACTGACGCCTGTTTTTGCCAATATCTCATTGGAGCGGGTCCTTCCTATACCAAATATATAGGTGAGCCCTATCTCAACTCTTTTTTCTCTTGGCAGATCCACACCTGCAATACGAGCCAATGTCTTACACCTCCGAAAGTAATCACATATTCATGGCAGCCGACAAGGCCTGCCATTTGTATCGTTCCCGGCCTGATGAGTGCTGCGGGAATGTTTTTAGCTAAACCGTGATCCAAACTGTTTTATAATCAAAGATTCGTCCAGCAACATTACTCAATGAGCGCTTGCGTGAATGGTGTGCAACCCAGGGGGTTTACTTTTACAACTCTCCCCTGCGCCGCGAGCATTGATATAATTGTTTCAGCCGCGCCGTCGGAACCTCAATTTTCTTCAGGCTCCGGAAAAACCGGAACCCCAATCCTTTACAAACTTCATCACCCACACAAACGTATTATCCCTGACGTTGTTTGTGCTTTGGGGTTTCGCAGATTACCATGACTCTGCCTTTTCTGCGGATTATTTTACACTTTTCACAGATCTTCTTCACTGAAGGTTTTACTTTCATCTTCGACCCTCCTGTTCTTCAGCTCTCATAAGTCGTTCATTCTATCAAATAAAGAGCAGAGGCTGAACACGCCTTCTGTTTTTATTTTCATGCCAAAACTGTTTACATCTTTACTTTCCTCTCCAGGTTATCCTTCCACGGGTAAGATCATAGGGTGACATTTCAACCGTAACCTTATCACCGGGGAGGATTCTGATGTAATGCATCCTCAGTTTTCCGGATATGTGCGCAAGAATTCTATGGCCGTTGTCCAGCTCTACCTTGAACATGGCATTCGGCATGGCTTCAAGCACCTTACCTTCAACTTCAATGACATCTTCCTTTGACAAATTGAAACCCTCCTTAACCCTCGAGCAATTCCTGAACTTCACGGATCACTTGCCTTAAATCCGCACTGACAACCCTGCTGCCGCTGTTTATTTTTTCAACAATGGCATCCGCTGTCCGGTCGACAAACCTTAAATGCTTCAGCCGCTTCTTTTTCGGTCGTTCCGCCGGGCGTAAATCCCCATCTGCGATGAGTACGAAATCTTCATCTACGATGCCAACGACAATGAATAATTTCCCTTTGTCTCTGCCGGCCTTTGAAAAAGCAGCCCTGCCGATTACAGGATTCAGGACTTCCATCATTACCATCCTTTTTAAGCCTAACTATATTATTTTAAAGGAAGTTCACTCATTTTTCAATACCCATCGGAAATTAATCAGATTTTTGTCAGTATTTCCGGTTCATTTCCGGTTACGGCTACGGTATTTTCATAATGAGCCGACAATTTGCCGTCTTTTGTAACCACAGTCCAGTTATCCTCTAACAGTTCTATCTGCCTGGTTCCCTGGTTCACCATGGGCTCTATGGCAAGGGTCATGCCCTTTTGCAGCCTGGGGCCGCGCTCTCTTGTAACATAATGCGGGATCTGCGGGGATTCATGCATTTCAGTGCCGATACCATGACCTACAAACTCCCGGACCACTGAAAAGCCATTCTGTTCCACATGCTGCTGAACCGCCCTTGAGATATCACGGATATGCATTCCCTCCCGGACCATCTCAAGACCCTTGTAAAAGCTTTCACGGGTGACGGTTATCAACCTGTGTGCCTCCGGTGACACGGCTCCCACTTCAAAGGTTCTTGCAGCATCGCCGTGAAACCCTTCATAAATGGCACCGATATCCACACTAATAATGTCCCCTTCCTTTAACGGCTTATCATTGGGGATGCCGTGAATGACTTCATGGTTGACCGACGCACAGATGCTTGCCGGAAAATCTATCCCTCCATAAGAGCAGGGTACCCCTAGAAAGGATGGAATCCCTCCGGCTTTTCGAATGACTTCCTCGGCAGCGCGATTCAGTTCCCGGGTGGTAATCCCCGGAGCGACCAGCTCACGTATCCGGTTATGGGCCATCATGACAATTCTGCCGGCTTTACGCATCAGCTCCAGCTCACGCTCGGACTTTATGGTGATCATAAGTTGTTGTCCTGCTTTCCAATCGTCTCCAGAATCTCCCGGGTAGTTTCCGGGATTTCTTTGGTTCCATCAAAACTGAGCAATAATCCTCTTTCTTCATAGAAGCCAATCAGAGGGGCTGTCTTTTCATTGTAGGTTTTCAGGCGTTCCAAAACAGTTTCTGCTCTGTCGTCGTCACGGATGATCAGCTCAGCGCCGCAGGAATCACAGACTCCCTCCTGTTTCGGGGGAGCCGTTACCACATGGTAGCTTCGGCTGCAGTTTTTACAAACCCTTCGCCCTGCCATCCTGCGTACAATCACATCATCCGGCACTTCGAGGTTGATCACAGCGTCAATCCGGGCATTCATGCTTTTTAAAGCTGCCTCCAGGCTTTCAGCCTGGGGAATGGTCCTCGGGAACCCGTCAAGCAGGAAACCATTTTTACAGTCATCCTTTTGAATTCTGTCAGTGACAATTGTAACCGTCAGTTCGTCGGGTACGAGACTCCCCGCGTCAATGTAGCTTTTGGCCCTCAACCCCAAAGCGGTTCCTTCCCGGATATTAGCCCGGAAAATATCCCCAGTGGAAATGTGAGGAATATGAAGCTCCCCTGACAGGTTGACCGCCTGTGTACCCTTACCGGCACCGGGTGCGCCTAATAAAATCAATTTCATCCCATTACTCCCGAACTTCTGGGTGAGGGGCAGGAGGTTGAAGATGAGAATTCTCACATTCCACTTCTCGTGTCTCACACCCAAAAAGCACTTCAGCTTCTAAATGAGAGGTTACCACTGGTTTTCATAACTCGCCCCTCATTTACTTCCATTTAACCCGCTTTAATCAATGAGAGCAAGATGTGAAAATGAGCATCTGTCACATCTTGCATCTCACCTCTCACTTCAAGTTAATCCAGGAACCCCTTGTAATGTCTCATCATCATCTGAGATTCAATTTGTTTTACGGTTTCCATTGCAACGCTGACCATGATCAGCAGCGATGTTCCCCCAAACCAGACGTTTGATATCTTTGTAAAGGCTTGCAGCAGGCTTGGAAGGATCGTGATCAGAGCCAGGAACAATGCTCCGAACCAGGTAACGCGGTTCAATACCTTTGTAATATAGTCAGAAGTCGGTTTGCCCGGGCGAATACCAGGGACAAAGCCGCCGTTCTTCTTGATATTGTTGGCCAGTTCTATCGGGTTGAATGCGATCATCGTATAGAAGAAGGTGAAGAACATGACCATCAGTGCATAAACGACAGTAAACCACCATTGATCGTTCATGGTTTTCAGCGCAGTGATGAACGGCGTGGTTTCCCTTGCACCCCAGATCATGTTGATGATCGTAGGAGGAAAGGTCATCAGGGACATGGCAAAGATGATGGGCATAACACCGGATACATTCACCTTGATGGGAATGTGGGTGCTCTGGCCGCCATACATCTTCCGGCCAACCACTCGCTTGGCATATTGAACGGGAACCCTTCTTTCAGCTTCCTGCACAAAAACAACCAGAGCGATCATCGCAACCAGAACGAGAAGGATCAGTAAAATCACAATGTAGCCGATAACACCTGCACCAAATTCACCGGCCTTGCGCATCTCCAACAGATAGTTTAAACCGTCGGGGCCGCGACTGACAATTCCGGCGAAGATCAACAGTGAAATACCGTTTCCAATGCCATACTCGTTAATCTGTTCACCAAGCCACATCAAAAATGCGGTACCGGCTGTGAATGTCAATGTGATCGTCAGATAGGACCAGAAATTTTGTACCTTAACCGCATCCCGAATACCAAAGTAAAGCGCGGTTGCCTGGATGAACCCGAGAATGACGGTTCCGTAACGCATCCATTGTGCCATGATCTTTTTCCCATGCTCGCCTTCCTTGGAAAGCTGTTCGAGCTTGGGGATTGCGATGGTCAGTAACTGAATAATAATGGAGGCTGTAACATATGGACCAATGGACATGGCAAAAATACTCGCATTTTGAAAGGCCCCACCGGAGATGATGTTGAAAAATCCGAAAAGGGAATTCCCACCCGCAGCCAGGCTTTTCAGCACTTCGGCGCTTAACCCGGGAACAGGAATATGTGTTCCTAAACGGAAAACCAACAGCATCAGAACCGTCATGATGATCTTTTTGCGAAGATCGGGGATTTTCCAGGCGTTTCTAATGGATGAAACCATGCTGTTATCCATACTATACCACCTCTGCCTTTCCTCCTGCAGCCTCAATCTTTTGTTGAGCTGTCTTTGTAAACCTGGCGGCTTGCACGGTAAGGTTCCTGGTAAGTTCACCGGAGCCCAGTATGACAATACCGTCATTTACTTTTTTGATCATTCCTTTTTCAACAAGGAGTTCGGCGTTCACAACGGTTCCATTATCAAAGCTTTCCAAATCGGACAGCTTTACTTCGGTAAATGTCTTACCAAAAATGTTATTGAAGCCTCTTTTGGGAACTCTTCTGTAGAGAGGCATCTGCCCGCCTTCAAAGCCGAGTCTTGCACCGCGGCCTGAACGTGAGCCTTGTCCCTTGTGTCCTCTTCCACCTGTTTTACCGTTTCCGGATCCGGGGCCCCTTCCCTTGCGGTATGCTTTTTGGGTTGGAGCTCCTGGTTTCAACTCAGACAGATTCATGGGTTCTTCACCTCCCTATATTTCTTCCACCTGGACCAGGTGTTCAACTTTTTTGATCATTCCGCGGATCTGCGGATTGTCCTGCTGTGTAACGCTGCTGCCGGTCTTATGAAGCCCCAGTGCGGCAACGGTTGCCTTTTGCTTTTCTTTGGACTTTATTATACTCTTGACCAGAGTTATCTTTAAACTAGCCATGGAAAAAGCCTCCTATCCCAAGATTTCTTCCGTTGATTTTCCTCTCAGCCTGGCAATTTCCTCTGCGGTATGCAGCTGAGAAAGACCTTCAATGGTAGCACGAACCATGTTGGTGGGATTGCTGGAACCCAATGACTTTGTACGAATATCGCGGACCCCTGCAAGCTCCAGTACGGCACGTACGGGGCCGCCGGCAATAACACCGGTTCCTTCCGCAGCGGGCTTGAGCAATACCTGACCCGCGCCGTATATCCCAATCGCTTCATGAGGAATTGTGGTTCCAACAAGAGGTACGCGCATCAGATTCTTTTTCGCATCCTCAATCCCCTTGCGGATAGCATCGGGAACTTCGGCTGCTTTCCCGCTTCCTACGCCTACATAACCGTTTTCGTCTCCGATAACCACCAGAGCGCTGAAACGGAAGTTACGGCCGCCTTTAACAACCTTGGTAACACGCCCGATATTTACAACCTTTTCTTTCAGGTCCAATGTGCTGGCATCAATTTTCAGCAAGTGATTCCCCTCCTTTGTTCCAAACTGTTAGAATTCCAGACCGGCTTCTCTTGCACCGTCTGCCAGTTCCTTAACTCTTCCGTGATAGAGGTATCCGCCTCTGTCAAAAACAACCTGTTTTATTCCACTTTCAATGGCTTTTGCGCCAACCAGTTTTCCAACCTCATGCGCAGCATCCTTATTGCCTGTATAGGCCAGCTTACCCTTGACGGCTTCGTCCAGGGTGGAGGCTGCGGCCAGTGTTTTACCGGTCACGTCGTCAATAACCTGTGCATAGATATGTTTAGCACTTCTGAAAACACTCAGCCTGGGTCTTTCAGTCGTACCGGTGATTTTTTTACGGACCCGGACATGTTTCCGCATCCGGATTTCGTTCTTGTCGATCAACTTTATCATGAACAGCTCACTCCTTTCTACTTCTTCTTGGCACCAGTTTTCCCTTCTTTTCTCAGGATCACTTCGTTGACATACTTCACGCCCTTGCCCTTGTATGGTTCCGGCGGCCTCTTCTCACGGATTTTTGCCGCAACCTGGCCAACGGCCTGCTTGTCAATTCCTTTGACAATGATCTGATTCTGTGCCGGAACATCAATGGTGATGCCAGCCGGTTCAACCATCTCGACCGGATGGGAGAAGCCAAGCGTCAGAACCAGCTTGTTACCCTGCTTCTGGGCCCTGTAACCAACACCGTTGATTTCAAGAGCCTTGGAAAAACCTTCAGTCACACCAACAACCATATTCTTCAGGAGAGAACGGGTTAAACCATGCAGTGCCTTGTCTTTCTTCAGCTCGGTTTTCCTCTTAATGATGATTTCATTTCCTTCCCGTTCAATGGTCATATCGGGGTGAAATTCCTGAGTGAGTGTTCCTTTTGGACCTTTTACGGTCACTTCATTTCCATTCAGTTTTACGTCTACTCCGGCGGGAATTACCACCGGCAGTCTTCCTATACGGGACATCTTTACACCTCCGCTCTTACATTGAAGATGGAAGCCCTTGCTCCATCCTTTTCAGAACATTTGCCGCCGCCTTTTCAGCTGGCAGCTTTGACTACCATACGAAAGCGAGCACTTCTCCGCCAACGCCTTCTTTTCTGGCTGCTCTGTCCGTCATAATACCCTTTGATGTTGAAACAATTGCAACCCCAAGACCGCCCAATACCTTCGGCAGCTCATCCTTGCCTGCGTATACTCTCAGGCCCGGCTTGGAGATTCTTTTGATCCCTGAAATGACATTCCGCTTGTTTTCGGTGTATTTCAGCGTAATGCGAATGACACCCTGCTTCTTGTCGTTAATTTCAGAAAAACTTTTAATATATCCTTCTTCTGAAAGAATTTCGGCTAATCTTCTTTTCAGATTGGATGCGGGAACATCGACCGTATCATGTCTTGATGACGCCGCGTTCCTGATTCTTGTAAGCATATCCGCAATTACGTCGGTTGCATGCATGGTTTACGACCTCCTTCCAGGACTGTTACCAACTGGCTTTTTTCACACCAGGTATCTGGCCCTTGTAAGCCAAGTCCCTGAAACACAAACGGCAGATGCCGAACTTCCTCATGTAAGCATGAGGCCTTCCGCATATTTTACACCGGTTGTAGTAACGGGTTGAAAACTTCGGCTCTAATTTTT
>CAYVFB010000116.1:0-8433 GCA_964450305.1 uncultured Ruminiclostridium sp. | reverse complement strand
TTGTAAGCTGAGTGTCTTATAATGTATATGTTGGTAAAAGCAAATTCCTATCTATGACCAATAATGGTTTTCAATCTATTCTGCAAGAAATTATGGGAAATTATGTAACGCAGCGGGACAAAATACGGGCGTAACTGAGGTAAGCCTTGATATGTCACAAGAGCGGTATCACCTGTTTATAAAAGAAAACTTTTAGGCTTTGGAATCTTATGATGGGATAAAGAAATAAGAATAGAAATAAAAAAGGAGAGCCAGGCTCTCCTTAGTTTTTTACCATCTGTCGTTTCTGTTGCCGCCATTGTAGCCGCGATTTTCGTTTCTTTGTTGTTTCTTCGCGCGTCTGCAATCTGGGCACCTCTGGGGTTCGTTTTCAAAACCTTTTTCCTTGTAAAAAGCTTGTTCCCCTTCGGTAAAAATGAATTCTGCGTTGCAATCCTTGCAAATAAGTGTTTTGTCTGCCATGTCAAAATACCTCCTTAATTTATTCTGGATAAAACTCTTCGACACCGTACCTCAATAAATTAAAGAGCGACATGTGCAAAAAAAGATATCCACTCGTGTATTAGTTTGACTAACTTATCAATCATAACACCTTTGCTTGTATTTTGCTAGTGTTTTTATTCTTAATGCGAAAATTAATTTCCACTAAAGAATCTCAGGTAAGACAGGCAGGAATAGTTGTTTCCTGTCTCACTCCTTGTTCATACAGCATTTTTTATATTTCTTTCCGCTGCCGCAGGGGCAGGGATCATTCCGGCCCACCTTCCATCTTTCGGCAGCCAAATCCATAGGATTATCCCTTCTTTTATCGGGCTTGGTCCAAGGCATCTTCAGCAACTCAGGAGAGTCTCCGGTAAAATACATCTTTCCGGCTAATGAATTGCCTTTCATCCAATAATTCGGTGCATGTTCTTTCAGATCATTCATAAAATGAATAAAATCCTGGCTACTCCATAAGTAATCGGGAAGATCACTTCCTTCGAACAATTCCTTCACCGTCGTATCAGGTTTACCATTCATCAGTTTCTCGATCATGATGGCCGTGGTTTCTAATGCTTCAACCCGATAAAGATCCTCATCTTCTTCGTCCGATTCTGTTTCCTCATCCAAATCCTCCTGCCCTTCTTCGCTGTACAGTTCATAGAACAGTTCAAACAAAAGCCTGAAATGAAGATGATGCATGATAAGGCTTAATAAATCGGCTCTCTCAGGAACCATATCCATGGAAAGCGCAGGGTACTCCGATTCTTGCCAGGTATTGCTGATGACCTGTTCGGCGGGATAATCAGAATAAACATAATAATACCGGGTATGCCCAATTAATTCATATTTCAGGATACTGACATCTATATGGGACATAATACCATGAAAATCCAGAGAAAACTGTTCATCTTCAGGTACATTCATTAGTCGGGCCGTTTCTGTCATGATTTTCCCAAGCTCTGCCACACCCCAGTAGAAGAAGATTGAATTAATGCATTGTTCCATTTGATTTATAAAATCTCTCTTTTTCATGAATTCCGAACTTGCTGTTATTTGAAGAAAATCCTCTCTTAACGGGAAATACGCTTCGATTTTTTCTAAGGGATGTCTTATTGCAAAGACAAGTCCTTTTCTGAGAAGAAAACGGATTGCTTCAACAGAGCCCTCATCATCATCAATATAAAAGGTTTCTTCCCGGCAAATTTCCTGAAGAATATGAAAATCATCGTAGGATATGTATGTCAGTATATCGTTGAAGCTTTGTCGGACATGCTTTTCAATACACTCCGCCAATTCCTGTTTTTTACTATTAGAAGATACTCTTATGGATAGATTTTTTCGGATCAGATCCAACTCGTACTTTTTCAGAAGCATCAGGCAGCAGGCATATGTCTTTTCTTTCAGCTTTCCGTGCAGAAGTACAAAAGGCTCCTCTTCTTTGAACCGACTCATAATATTTTTAAGGAGTTGTTCAGCTTCCGGAACATCCATATCTGTATTCCCTGCCAGTAAGCTTTCCAGAAATTCAAGCCCCTTATTTGAATCTGGATTTCTCATATTATAATTTTTGTTATTCTTTTTTGTTTTTCTTGGTTTGTGTCTCATAAAGGGAATATCAATTGATGGACCCTCATAATCGCAAACACCAAATCTGGGGGAATTAATGATTCCGGAAAAATCAATCTCATCCTCTTCATCCTCTTCTTTCTGCTCCATCTCTTGTCTGCAGGAGGAACAAACCACACCGCATTCACCAACGTATGGGTTGAAATAGTGATACTCTGCCGGTTTCTCACACTGTTCGCACTCATGTTCAACAGGTTTATTCCTGGCAAGAAGGCGTATTCCCGCTTCATTGCCGGATGGTTGATAGGCTCCTTCCACACTGATGGTAAGACAGGTGGTTGAACCATAGTCATATTCATAGGTGAGTACGAGTCCTGGATAGAATAAGTTGCCGGTCTCCTCATCCATATCATGTTCTCCATATGATTCCGCATTGCTTTCATAATACTCGCCGTTAATTTCAAAGTGGCTCAAGTGACCGCAGCATTCAAGCCATATATCACGCAAATACTGATCTAATTCATTAAGACGGACGCAACTGTCCACCATCAAATAAAGAGAGTAATCCTTTTCATAAATGTCTTTTACACAAATCATGAAGCATGGATCCGGAAAGTTTCCTGCAGCCTTATACCCTTCATTTTTGACCAGGCACGATTTCAGATGCCTTGTCATACCTGAATTTGAAAACTCCTTTTTGCATACATAACAACGTGTATATCCCATCATTGCCTCCAAATATTGAGTTATTTTGATCCTGTTTTACTATACTAGAAAAAACTAAACGGGTCAAATAATACTTGTTCAATGCCAATTTATGCGTTATTTCATTTTATACGCTCCAGTCTGTGCGGGAAACTTTATTTTCTCAGATGCTGAAGCAGAACTTCATCGAAAATCAATCCCCGCTGAAGTACTTCAGGTAATCTGCAAAATTCTGTGGTACCAGGTTATGCCCGCTGTCGTTGACTTTATACTCCACCTTGATTTTCCGTTTTTCCAGAGCCTCACATAAGGACTGCAGTCCCACGGAAAACGGCTCGTTTTCATTGCTCCACTCCAGATAGATCTGCAGCTTGTTCAGCCCTTTCTTTCGGGCATATTTTTCAGTATTCTCAATTTCATCTGTGTTTTCATCCGGAAACAGCCATTTCTCCAGCTGGGTCCCTGAGTAGTCGCTGGAGGGAACAGCAGCGCTGTATCCACTGACCTTACTGAACAGATCAGGATGCTGAAATGCAATACGAAGGGACATCATACCGCCCATGGAAAACCCGCCGATATACCTGCTCTTTGCAGAGGCGATTGTATCGAAGTTCGCATCTATGTAAGGGATCAATTCCTTGCTGATATACTGGTCGATATACCTTTCGCCCAGCTTGCCGTATTCCTTCATTTGCTTGTTAAATTCCTTCAGCGCGTCATCCTTCACAAAGGGAAAGACCATGATCATCGGTTGAATTTCATTATCTTCGACTAATTTATCAGCAATTTCAGTGATGCCCGCATTCGTCCACATGGTTTCACTCGAGGAACTGCCGTGCAGTCCATACCACACCGGATATTTCTTTCCTGCGCCATATCCATTGGGAAGGTAAATGCGAACCGGCATTTTTCTTTCCATGATCGCACTTTCCACAGAAAGGTCGATGATTTGAGATTCCGCCAAGGGTTCACTGATGGCAGAGTCGGCTCTTTCCCGATGAGTATTGGAACACCCGTGGAGCGCTAGAAAAGCAAAACCAAATATAAAAATAAACACGACAAGATGAATCCGTTTTATAAACCTAAAGCACATACCCATTACCATCCACCTTCCCTATTCCACCGCTGTCCATATATCCAGCGCACGCGCAGTTACCGCGATATCTTTATGGTTTCGAAATAGCCTTAAGCGGTTTGCACAATCCTGTCGCCAGCTCAAGGTGCTTCCTACGGCTTCCAGTATCGCCAAAGCAATATAATGCGCTTTACGGCAATTGTCATGCCATAATCGATCAACAATTTGCAACAGAGTATCAGATTCCCAGTAACCCTTGCTGCTTTCGATATTCTGTAGCACTTCGCTATACGCACTGTTTGCAAGATGAGGATAATTTATCATGCATTCCACAATATTATTAATATTGGTGATTGCATCATCTGTATCATTCCAATCAATTAAGGCAGCATAAACTTTTATCAGGATATGCTGTAATGTGGTGTCTTTTGAAATACATTCAATCATACTTTGAAATAATGGTGCCAGGTTTATGTGGATATGTTTGGATAAAGAGGTCAGTAGAGCTGTAAAAGCGATAATTCGCTGACGATGGGGCAGATCTCTTTGCGCATTGGCATTGAAGTCTTCAGTCATTTCAACATTGATCAAATCCCTGAAAACACCCATCACAATTGCGTTGGCTTTACCATCACAGCTGGCTTCTACCAGTGTATGAATTGCTGTATGCCACACAGAGCTGCATCCAAGGTCAACAACAGCCGCTGCAGCGGCGGCAGCAACCACTTCCTCGCTTCCGGTTATCCATTGCCTCATATTAACAGAAGACTTTTCCGAAACCCCTTTTGAGCCAGTAGATCAAAAACCTTATCCGGGCATTTGTGCGCCAAAATCCCCAGGCTATTTTCCAATGAAGGGTGAATTGCATCCTTTGGTCCAATATTTATCGCACAATCCAGAATAAACTCTGGTTTTTCCGCACACAGAAAACGAATGGCGGTTGAGAACCTGGACCAAACAAGGCTTTTTTGCATCAACGGTGCTTTTTCCAAAGAACTTTTGAAATAGTCTGCAACCACCTCAAGGCTTCTGTATGCCAGCAAACTCCAATTCGCAATGGTGTGCCCGATGTCCGGAAAATATTTTTCAATTGTTTCTTGGCTGCATGAGGGTAACAGAAGCGCGGCATCATGTGCGCCCCACCGGGAATATACCAGGGGGAGCAGTCGTTCTGCCAATGGCCTTCGGTTTAGCTTCCGAATGTTGCGCAGTAGTAATCGGCGGCAATCCTGTGATAGATCTTCGATTTCCTGAACAATATCGTCGTCCGATACTACGAATGAAAGACCGCCTGCTGCCGTTTTTCTAACGCTGGCCATGGGATGCTTTAAGGCAGACAAGATGATATTGGAGTTCTTAATGGTTAGTGCACCGATTAGTGCAAGGTGCCCTTCATAAGCACCGTCCTGCAGCAAAGAAGTCAACAAATCCAAATACTGCTTTGACTGAGCATTGTCTCGCCCTATCATGGCCATTTTCTTTACTCTGGCAGAATGGCCAAGCGAATCAAACTCTTTCAGCAAATCTTTCTTACTTGGAATAGAATGATTGAAAAGCATATGTCACCTCAACACATAGATTGCTTCACTGCAGAAACGTATTCGCCAAATAAGGATACATGATTTCCAAATGAATGCAGTGAAATAAAAAAAGTTTATCAAATTGATCTTTCTATCAAAAAGCGAGAATCCATAGTAAATATGACATATAAACAAGAATCTTATGTTTTGTAGCTGTGAGTATCTCTTTATTGGGATATATGCGAAGCTCACTTTAGTATCTTATCACAATGATACTTTTGTGCATAGAACTCTTTTTTATGTGCGTTTTCACCCTATTTCAAATGCTGATACAGACTATCTCAATTTCAACCACCATTGTCTTGTAGCAGCCTATCATACTGTTGTAGAATAAAGATGAATTGTAAGTTTACATTGTTTAATGTCGGTTTGTACTGATCCAGCTATTCGGTGGAAATGTAAATATTTTTATTGTGGGGGTTTACCTGATGAAAACAAATGCAAAACTGACTTTAACTTTTCTCTTTGTTCTGGTTTCAGCGTTTCTCGTATCTCCGCTATCCCATGCGACGGTCCTTTACGAAGAAAGAACCCTGGAGGAAATCCGGGAAAAATACCGCGAGCGACCGTTCCCCTTTATTCAATTTAAAGAAGTTGAATATGAGATAGAACCAAGCTCCAGCTTCCCATACAACGCAGGGAAGGTAAAGAAAGAGTACCTTCAGGAAGCATTGGATTGCGTCAACTTTATCCGTTATCTGGCGGGTTTGCCGGATGATATTTCTTTGGATGAGTCCTATATCCAGTATACCCAGCATGGTGCTGTTTTACTGGCAGCTATCGATCAATTGACACATTCTCCTTATCAACCGGCTGATATGCCCGATGACTATTTTGAGACTGCTTATAAGGGGCCATCCCGGTCAAACTGCGGGTGGGGACACTATAATATCCTTAACAGCATTCAATCCTATATGGATGATTCCGATGCTTCGAATATTGACCGCGTGGGTCACCGCAGGTGGTTACTGAATACGTCAATGCAAAAAATTGGTTTTGGGTATTACAAAAAGTACACAGATACATATGTGTTTGATTTTTCACGCGAGGAAGCAATTGAGTTTGATTATATCTGCTGGCCGGCTAAAAACTATATGCCGCTTGAATTCATGAATACAGGCCTAGCCTGGTCGGTGAACCTCGGAAATGCGTATGACATCCCGATTCTGGATAATGTCAGGGTTACACTTGTTCGGCGAAGTGACGGGAAGTCGTGGGAGTTCAGCAAGAATGACCATTTCGAAGGCGCAGAGAACTATTTTAATATCGACAATAGCGGGTATGGTTTAGGTAAATGTATCATTTTCAGGCCTGACATTGAAAAGTATCTTGAAAATGATGTTTTTGATGTTCAAATTACCGGGATATCCAAAAACAATGCTGCGGAAAAAATAAACTACTCAGTTCAGATGTTCACTCTTCAAGAACCCGCATCTGTAAAAACCAGCATTAAGGAAGGCACTTACCTCAATGAGGCGGAGGTAGCTTTTTCCTGTGAATCCCCGGATGCTTACATTTACTACTCAACAGATGATTTGCCTTCAGGCACCTACTATGATGCCCCTATTAGGATTCATAAGACTACGACTTTTAAAGCATACTCCGTAATAGAAGACAAGAAAAGTGAAGTCTCAACTTTTCATTATAAAATCGAACCTGCAAGCCAATGGGCCGTTAAATATATAGAGCAGGCTGTTACATTGAACATAGTTCCTATTGCAATTCAAACACAATACCTTGAGAATATCAGCCGTGCTGATTTTTGCAAGCTGGCAGTAAGCTTCCTGGTTAAAAAATCAGGCAAAACAATACAGGAGCTGATGATTGAAAAAAATATTCAACCCGGGCAAAATGTCTTTTCAGATACCACCGATAATGAAATTCTGGTGGCCAATGCGCTGGGAATTGTGAATGGTGTTGGAAATGGCAGGTTTAACCCGGATGGCATGATCAGCCGTCAGGAAGCTGCCGTCATGCTGATGCGAACAGCCTCGGTTCTTGGAATTACCACACCGGAAGCTACGGCTGTATCTTTCGCGGACAGTGATGACTTTGCAGAGTGGGCTAAGGCCGGTATCGCTTTTGTTTCCAGCATGGTTGATAAAAACAGTAACCAAAAAGTGATGAGCGGCGTTGGGAACAATTTGTTTTCACCCTTGGGTACATACACCAGGGAGCAATCCATTGTTACGATGCTCAGGCTGTTTTATGCAATGGATTGACGATGAGCCATTTGCTTTTTCTCTATCCTCTTTTGGGTGGAGATGAAATCAAAACCTTACCCGGCACAAAAACCCCGCAAGAGCTTTTCTGAGGGGTTTTCTTTATGAATAGCTTCAATTTACGACTCTGGGATAATGACTTCTGTATCATGCTTTGCTATACTAATGGCAGAGGTCCAAATAACCCCTTCAGGTATGAGGATATAGAAAAGCGATAGAAAAAAGCATGCCGGAAGTTTTATAAGTTGGTAATATTCAATGAGAGAACTATGGAACTATGAAAAGGTCATGAGATAAAAGCTTTGATTTGAATGAGCTTAACCTTGAATTGGAGAAGCAGGGAGGTATTATTTGCCAATGAAAACAATCAAAACAGCCCAGCCTGTTGAAAAAGTAACTATATCCGACAAGTTCTGGACCGACTACTCAGATCTTGTCAGAAATACGGTGATCCCATACCAGTGGGAAGCCTTAAATGATCGCGTCGCCGATGCCGAGCCCAGCCATGCCGTCAAGAACTTTAAGATAGCCGCCGGGCTGGAAGAAGGCGAATTCAGAGGGTTTGTGTTCCAGGACACCGATGTGGCCAAATGGCTGGAAGCTGTGGGATATAGCCTGGCGATTCATCCGGATCCCCAGTTGGAATCCATTGCCGACGGGATGATCGACATCATTGAAAAGGCACAGCAGCCTGATGGATATCTGAATACGTATTATCTCATTAAGGAAAAAGGAAAACGATGGACCAATCTGCAGGAATGTCATGAGCTTTATACGGCAGGTCATATGATGGAAGCAGCCG
>CAYVFB010000115.1:0-8638 GCA_964450305.1 uncultured Ruminiclostridium sp. | reverse complement strand
TACCTTTACGATGATCAAGTATGCAGGACAATTTGTATCAATGAATACTGCCTTAGGAGTCGTGCTGAAATCATGTATACGCTGAAAAGCGAGGTCTTAACTAAAATGGGGAGTCACACCTGGGATACCTTGACAGACGGAATCGGCGTTCCTGACATCAACAGCGAATCCAAATGTGATTGCAGCACGATGCGGGAGTTTATGCGCCGCTTTGACGGTATGACGGATACGGCGACGGCAAAGAAGATCTTAACTCGTGTTCGACATGGGCTAAAACACTCGCAATTTGACTGGGCAAGAGAGAAGTTTGACAAATGTGGCAACAATATTGATACGTTTATTAAAAACAATTACCTGGAAGATGTTGAAACCTTCACCCGTTTACGCGATACAGGCGGAGATTTTTACGGTCAATCGATTACGAGTGAAGTCTTTGATTTTATATTTAAGGCAGGCATACTGACAGATGCTGCTCGAAAGGGATCGGAAATACATATTACAGCTTTTCCGTACGATATGGTTAACTATATAAAAGAAACCGATGAGCGAAAAAAACGTTATTATGCCTGTCATTGCCCGTTCGCACGAGAATCGATACTAAAAGAAGGTGCAGAAGTATCAAGAACGCTATGTTATTGCAGTTTAGGCCACGCTAAAGTGATGTGGGAAGCGATATTGAATGTGGAGCTTGACGGAGAAGTGCTTCAATCTGTACTTGGCGGAGATTTGATGTGCAAATATGTTATTTATCTGCCGGAAGAAGTTATGAGAAGGTATACCTGAATATATTATTTTAACAGTCCGTCTCGAATAAAGATAACAAATAAAATCGTGACCTGCCAGAGTGTGCAGTTCAAAAATTACCCTTCTGCAAAAGCCCCATGCAAGATTATTTATATACCCCTTAGTATAGCTGTCTAAATTTGCAGGCAACTTTTTAAAACTTTGCTTGACATGGTTTATGAATTATATCCTATGCTAAATGATATAGCAGGTTTAACTGACTTCAAGGGGCTTGACTTAACAAAGTTTATTGTATACTCACATTATCCAAAGTACATAGAAACAGTTGATGGATTTTATGAGAGAATGTACGATTTTGAAAAACGAACTTGACATCAAGTTATTTGTATTAGTGACGGTCAAGCTGTGTTTATATCTGACGAAGAAGTTGTTGTGATATAACCTTGCTTATATGTGTTAGATGTTCTTCGAAGGTGGAATGAAATGTTGAACAATTAAAAACCCTGAAATAGCAGAAATATATCGCAACTTTTTTATTGACCTGCCGATAAATTTTAAAGTGATCTTTTTAAGGAGCTGATAAGCATAAAGAAAAAAGTGATTGTCGCAGGTCATGCCTGTTTAGACATAACGCCGGTATTCCCAAAGAACAAGTCAGCTGTTAATTTGAACGAAATACTGTATCCAGGGAAACTGGTTCATATGGATGGTGTAGATATCCATACAGGAGGTTTGGTATCCAATACCGGGCTTGCAATGAAACAGCTGGGAGCGGATGTGTCTCTTGTGGCAAAGATTGGGAAGGATGCCTTTGGCAGCATACTAAAGGGGATATATGCCAGGTATGGGGCGTCAGGTGAGCTGATTGAAGATGAAGAAAGCGCTACTTCTTATTCTATTGTTCTGGCTGCTCCAGGAATTGACCGCCTGTTTCTTCATGACCCTGGAGCAAATGATACCTTTGCTTTTTCGGATATCCCCAAGGAGAAAATTTCTGGTGCAGCATTGTTCCATTTTGGCTATCCGCCTTTATTGAAGAAAATGTATGAGCACGAGGGCATGGAACTTGTTAAAATGATGAAGTATGTGAAGGAACAGGGCGTTGCAACTTCCATGGATCTGGCAGCAGTTGATGCAGAATCTCCGGCAGGACAAGTCGATTGGAGAAAAATTCTCACCAATGTGCTTCCTTATGTGGATTTTTTTGTTCCAAGCATTGAGGAGCTTTGTTATATGCTTAACAGAACCCAATATGATGAATGGGCAAAACGAGTTGGTGAAAAGGACATTACCTCAATTTTAGATATCGAAAGTGATATTAAACCATTGGCGAAAGAGTGTGTGCAGATGGGAGCAAAAGTATTACTTTTAAAATGTGGGGCCCCAGGTTTTTATTTTAAAACCCAGTCGATGAGTCAACTGGCCACAATTAGTGATAAGATAGAGCTGCCACTGGGTGATTGGTCAAACCAGGAAGGATTTGAGAAGAGCTATGTCCCCAGAGAGGTGCTTTCTGGAACAGGAGCCGGTGATACCACCGTCGCTGCATTCCTCACCGCCATGCTAAAGGGGTATTCTTTTGATATGTGCATTCACCTGGCGTCTGCAACCGGAGCATCCTGCGTAGAAGCGTATGATGCAATCAGTGGATTGAAACCTTTAGAGGTGTTGGAAGAAAAAATAAAGTCAGGGTGGAAAAAGCAACATTTAATAGGAAACCTGGAATAAAGGCAAAGTGTATAGTAGATTACTTATATAGGAGTCAATACTTATGTTAGTTAACTTAAATGAAGTATTATTACCAGCAAGAAAAAACAAGTATGCAGTGGGATTGTTTAATACAGTGAATTTTGAAATGGCAAGAGGCGTACTGGCTGCTGCGGAAGCACAAAAATCTCCGGTTATTATTGGCACAGCAGAAATCCTGTTACCCTATGGACCATTGGAGGAACTCTCGGAATTTCTCATTCCTATGGCAAAGAAGGCAGCTGTTCCGGTTGTTGTGCATTATGATCATGGCATAACTTTTGAAAAATGCATTGAGGCATTAAAACTAGGCTTCACTTCGATCATGTATGATTGTTCGACCGATACATATGAACAGAATGTTCAAAAGGTAAAGGAACTAACCGCGATTGCTCATTGCTTTGGAGCCACCGTAGAAGGGGAATTAGGTCATGTGGGGGATAATGGGGGTTCAGCAGAAGGCGCTTCAATATTGGAGGATCCATCAGTGTTTTATACTGACCCGGCACAGGCAAAGGATTATGTTGAAAAGACAAAAATCGATGCACTGGCTATTGCTGTTGGAACTGCCCATGGTGCGTATAAGATGAAACCAAAACTTGATTTTGAACGCATTGCTATTATCCGTAGTATGGTGGATGTTCCCTTGGTGCTTCATGGAGGCTCAGGACTTTCCGATGGAGACTTTAAACGATCCATCGAGAAAGGAATTAGTAAGGTTAATATATTTACAGATATTAATGTGGCAGCTTCGGAGGCAGTAAAGAAAGCTTATGCGGATGGTATGAATTGCATGACGGATATTATTCCCTATCAGGTGAGAGAAATTAAAGAAGCAACCGAGTCCAAGATGAAGCTGTTCGGCTCAAATAACAGATAAAAGAAATCAAGGCGAGCAGATTCTGACGCCAGGGATAGGCCGGACATAGTTGAGGTGTCTCAAAATGAAGGAAGTAGATGAATATATTAGAAAGGCACCCTACTTTGAAATTTTTGTAGAGTGCCTTATTCTTTTTAGGTTTATTCATTGCTGGTATGAACAATATGGCTGCATTTGGGGCATCTTCTTCGAAACTGCGATCAGCGAACGCTATAAGCGAGCTGAATCAATAAGTCTACGTTCATCCTAAGGAAGTTGATCAGCCGCTTCGCAAGAAATACAGTCACGCTGATACGACTGTGATACGGGGCTTGCTTCTTCCTGGTTATCCTTTTGGTATTTCTTCAGAATAAACACAAGCAATACCAGTGCAAGCAAGAGGGTTATCGCATCCGAAATGGGCTGCGCCCAAAGCAAGCCCATGAATGAGAAACGGCTGTTGAGCAGAAACAAAAGTGGGATGTAGAACAGCCCCTGACGGGCGATTGACAACAGCAGAGACTCGTTTGCCTTTCCGAAAGCCTGAATGGTAGTCGTAGCAAGCATCTGTGGGCCGAGGACCAGGAACGACCACATATAGGTTTTTAGAACTGCAGCACCTTCAGCTATGACCTCCGGCAGTGTTGTAAAGATGCTAATCAGGCCTGTCGCTAATATCCCGAATAGCATGGTCAGCACGGCTCCTATACCTGCTGTCATAAGCATACCAGTTTTGATGATAGCCTTCACGCGCGAGAAATTCTTTGCGCCATAGTTATAACCGACAAGCGGCTGGCAGCCTGCTGCAAAGCCCATAAAAATGAATGTGCCGATGTACATCAGCTTTGCTGCGACGCCCATGCCTGCCACTGCGTTTTCTCCATATGGCTTGGCGAGGTTATTGCAGACAATCAATGCCCCGCTCATTAAGAACTGACTGAGCGCGGCCGGGATACCGATACCAAAGGTTTGTCCCCATATCTTCTTATCCCCGGAAATAAATTTCAGCTTAAATTTAACAAGAGATTTACCAGACAGGTAATAAAACATATAGTATCCGAGCGCAGCAACATTCCCTAAAACCGTGGCGATCGCAGCACCTTCGATACCCATATCAAAACCAAAGATGAATATTGGGTCGAGAATGACATTGACCACTGTTCCTATCATCATTCCGATGATTGACGGCATGACTGCACCCTCGCTGCGAAGAAGCTGGCCGCCGATGTAGTTGAGCATAACAGGCAACGTCCCGATAAACATAACGGAGGCATAACTGAACGCATACGGATATACAGCTTCTGTCGCGCCGAGCAGAGTGATAAAGGGCTTCAGAAATATCAGTCCTGCAGCCATCATCAGGATTCCAAGCCCTGTGGAAATGGCTACTCCCGTTGACAACGTTCTATTTGCAGATTGATTATCTTTTTGTCCGAGGCAGCGTGAGATATAGGAAGCGGCGCCTGTGCTGACAATTGTAGCGATCGCCATCATCAGCATAAAAATCGGAGTTGTTATATTTGCTGCCGCAAGCTGATTTGGGTCGTTCAGCTTACCGATAAAGAATGTATCAACGAGATTATATAGCACCTGTACCATCATTCCAAGCACAACGGGTATCGACATTTTAAATATTGCTTTCGCAACTGGAGTATTGCTCATTAGCTCTGTTTGTTTATTTTGTGTCATCTGTTATTTTTCCTCATTTCTTTCGCTTTTTAAATTCATTTTCCACTAATTTCTTTGGCTTTTTCCAGCAGTCGTAAACAACAGTCATGAAACTGTTCTTTTTCCTCATCGGACAGACAGGTTTCAATTTTTTTAAGCCATTCGTCGTATATGCCCACAACATCTGCAATTTTTTCTTTTCCCGCGTCGGTAATATTCAGAATGTTTTTACGTCTGTTAGCAGGGTTTTGAATACGCTTGATAAGGCCGCGCTCTTCAAGGCACAAAATAGCTTTCGCTACAGTGGTCTTGTCCAGCATAAGCGAATCTGCAATCATATCCTGATACGCATCACTGTGGAAGTATAGGAATGCGCAGATTGTGTGCTCAGTATCGGATACTCCTGCTTCACGTATCTTTGCGTGACCATATTCCTTTGCGTATTTTGACAGTAAGCTTATTACATTATAGACCATTTTCCACTCCTTTACAGTTGATTTATAAACAGTTGAATATTCAACTATTATAATCTACATGGTTTCTTTGCTTTTGTCAATAGGATTCAATATGATGAAGGTTTGATTGATACCAAACAAGCTTTTTCAAGGTGAACCAGTGGTCTTGTCCAATAAAAATTACTCGGTTGACAAGTAATAATATTAATTATATAATAAATTAAACTCATAGTTTAAAAAATAGAACATAGGTTTAAGGAAATAGGTATGAGAGAAACAAAAAAAGAAGCCCTTGCCCAGTTCCATAGAACGAATATCATCCGGGCGGCCGAGAAATTATTTCTCGAAAAGGGGATTGAAAGTACGACGATGGATAACATTGCAAAGGAAGCAGAATACAGCAAGGCTACCATCTATGTTTATTTTAAGAACAAAGAAGAAATTATCAGTTCGATCACTCTGATCAGTATGAAGATGTATCTTAGCACAATTAATGAAGCGATTGCACAGAGCACTGATATATATCAGCAATATTATGATACTTGTTATTCACTTGTCAATTTTAACAGAGATTATCTATTTTATTATGAATGTCTTCTCCGGGAAATCAATGTTGAAATAGATTTGGAAGAGACACCAAAGGTGTACAGAGAAATATATGATGCCGGAGAAGAGATAAACAAGGTGATTGGTTCTATGCTTGAGAGGGGGATTAAATTAGGTATCATCCGTAGTGATATCCATATTATTGAGACCGTGTTTCTGCTGTGGGCAGGTATCTCCAGCGTGATTAAAATGGCTAAGGAGAAGGAAAAGTATTTATCCAAGTTCTTTGGTATCACAAAGGAGAGTTTTTTGCAGTACAGCTTCGAGACACTCTTAAAATCAATCTTAGTTGAAAGTAAAGAATAATTAAAAAATTGCGGAGGTTATATTCTATGAAGAAAAAAGTACCATTTTATATACTTGGTGTTATTGCAATTGCCGGCATTATTTTTTTATTTACGTATCTAAAAAGTGTCAATGATTATAAGCATCAGGTAGCAACTCTTCAGATCCATGAAATTGATCTTTCCACAATTCCGGATGGCACTTACGTAGGAGACTGTAATGTGGATTTTATTTATGCGAAGATAGAAGTTACCGTGAAGAATGGAGCAATTTCGGAGATCGATCTCATACAGCACAAGAACGGCAAAGGAAAACCAGCGGAAAAGATTATTGAAATTATAAAAAAAGAGCAGTCGGTAGATGTCGATGCAGTATCCGGAGCTACAAACTCCAGCAGGGTAATCATGAAAGCCGTAGAAAATGCATTAACAATAAGGAGTGAGAAGTAATATGACGGATTTGGATGCGATTGAATTGCGAGAATCCAGACGCGCCTATCTGGGTACCCCTATTGCAACCAACTGCATTCGTGAACTGAAAGCAGCAATTGATGAATACAATCAGCTCAGCGGTTTATCCATTCAGTTTATTGAGGATGGACGTGAAGCATTTCAAGGGCTCAATATTAGTTACGGCGTTAAGTGGTCCGGTTAAATGTTTTTTCGGAGATTTGTGAGGTTGTGTGATCAGGTTAATTGTTAGATAATATTAATACAGAAGAAGCTAATCGGCATGGTTGAAATGTGGTAATATAAATATTAGTTCTGATATTTAATCGAAGATGATTTTTAGTTAAAGAAACATGAATTAAGACACACTATTATCATAAAATACTGCAAAGGAGGCAAAGTAAATGGAACGTAAAATTAAGCAACAAGTTACAGGCTTTAGAACTCAGGATGGCGCAGGAGTCAATTTGGTCAGAGTTTTAGGGAACAGGACAGTTGAAGAATACGATCCGATCCTAATGCTGGATTCCTTTGACAGCACAAATCCCAATGATTATATAGCTGGGTTTCCAATGCATCCGCACAGAGGTATCGAAACAATCAGTTACGTATATCGTGGCTTTATGACTCATCGGGACAGCTTAGGAAACGAGGACACCATTGGGGAAGGAGAAGTCCAGTGGATGACGGCGGGTTCCGGCATAATGCATGAGGAAAAACTGCCAGCAGCCGACAGACTGCTGGGTGTACAACTCTGGCTGAATCTCCCGGCAAAGGACAAAATGGTTCCTCCTGCTTATCACAGCATTAAGAACTCTGCGATTGAAGAAGTTAAGCTGGAGAACGGTAAACTTAGATTGCTTGCGGGCGAATTTGAAGGAAGAAAAGGATATGAAAGCAAATATCTGCCCTTAGACTATTATGATATTCACTTGAATCCTACTGCTTCTATTGTCGTGAATACGAATAGTGACCGTTCTGTAATGGTGTTCACCCTCCTGGGGGACGCCTACATCGGGGACGAGTTGATAAAA
Source organism: uncultured Ruminiclostridium sp. (assembly GCA_964450305.1). GTDB lineage: Bacteria > Bacillota > Clostridia > DSM-8532 > DSM-8532 > JAAYJG01. The sequence continues at coordinate 792 of CAYVFB010000115.1, read as the reverse complement.
GAAAAGACGGCGGTAAAGCTTACATCCGGCGATCATGTAAAGATAAAGGCAACAGACAATAACGCCCAGGTTTTATTTATAAGTTCAAAACGCCTGGATGAACCGATAGTTTGGGGCGGCCCAATCGTCATGAACACAAAGGAAGAACTAAATAAAGCTTTCGATGACTTGAGAAAAGGCACATTCCTGCAAAAGAAGATTATGTATTGATAACAACAGGAGATGAGTAGAAACGTTGAAAAAAATCAGTATATTAGCTATAGTCGGTTCTTTGAGAAAAAATTCCTATAATCGACAATTGGCATTAGCAGCAAAAGAACTCATTGGGGAACAGGCTGATTTTGAACTGCTTGAGTATCAGGATATTCCCTTAATGAACCAGGACATTGAATACCCAGCACCAGAGGCTGTAAAACGCGTTCGTGATGCGGTGAAGTCTGCAGATGGTATATGGTTCTTTACGCCTGAATACAATCACTTTTTTCCCGGTGTATTAAAAAACCTCATTGACTGGTTGTCCCGCCCGATCAGCAAACAAGAGCGGCAGGTGCTTTCAGGAAAACCTACCGCCATTAGTGGCATTTCTCCCGCTATGGCCGGGACAAGCCTGGCTCAGGACCATCTTGTTACACTCATCAGTTTTTTGAACATGGATGTTATGAATGCGCCGCGCCTCACAATACCAAATGCGATGCAGCAGGTTGATAATCAAGGAAAGCTGGCACTTAAAGAGAGCTATCCTTACTTGGAAAAACAGGCAGATGCTTTTATACGCTTTATTCAAAGTCGTAT
>CAYVFB010000114.1:7456-8779 GCA_964450305.1 uncultured Ruminiclostridium sp. | reverse complement strand
CGGGCTTGGGCTTGGGCTTGGGCTTGGGCTCGGACTGGGGCTTGGGCTTGGGCTTGGACTCGGGCTCGGGCTTGGGCTTGGGCTTGGGCTTGGGCTCGGGCTCGGGCTCGGGCTTGGGCTTGGGCTCGGGCTCGGCGTCGGACTCGGACTCGGTGTCGGTGTCACCTCCGCATCTGTCCTGACAATCAGTTCATCTCTTATCTCTGATTCATAATGGGTGTCTGTTTCCTTGATTCTTTGATACAGATAATACTCGGTGCCAGCATCGAGACCAGTAAAAATAGGATTGTCCTGCCACTGCTCCAGCTGGAGTTCCTCATAGGGCCCTTCCTCTCCGATGCCGGAGACCATTCTGCCTATCACATATTCATATCCCTCAACTGTAACTAAAGTGATCGTATTCTGATTTTTACTTGCCAATACGGGGTTCACCGGCTGCCCCGGGTCTTCCTTAAAGGTTGCCACCGTTAAAGCGGAACTGGCCTCAGAAGCTACATGCGTATCGGTTTCAGCAACCCTTTGAATAAACTGATAAGACGTTCCCGGCGTCAACCCGTTAAACACCGGTGAAGTTTGCCAGCCCTGGCCCACAATGGCGTATTCGCCACTGATAATCCCCTGAAGGGAGACACTGGTACTTGTTTTTGTATCCAGCACAGGTGGATTGGGTGCGCTTTGGCCTGCCTTTGAAACAAGCAGTGAATCACTTTGAAGGCTTCCGGTTTGTGTGTTGCTGGTAATGCCCACCGAAACATGGGTGGCAATGTCCGCTGCAGTCAAAGTATAAGTGCTGGTTGATACCTGTATGGGGCTGCCATTTCGAAACCACTGGTAAGAAAGGGTTCCCGTATTATTCCCCGGCGTATACACTGCCGTGAGGGTTTCACCGAATTGCGGTGTTCCGTCATGAGTGATGGAGGCTGTTCCCGTCAGCGGTTGTTCAATCAGCCAACCAAACCATTCCCCATCCTCGGTACCATCATTCAAGTCATAAACTGCTATACTGTCTGCAGGGACCGTAAGGGTTCTTTGCATATTTATTCCGCTGAAAGGAGAGCCGAAGACACTGGGCGGAGTGGACGTGTTGAGGATCAAATGTGTGAAGGCCGTGTTATTACGAAATGCATAATTTTTTATCTCTTCAATCTGATCAAGCTCCAGCGTATGCAAATCACAATTTTCAAAAGCCATATCATCAATGGTTTGAACCTTTGGAATTTCCGCCACACTCAGCTTTTCATTGTTTTGAATGCCATATGTTCCAATGGAAAGCAGTTCGGGTGCAACAATCCTTTCCAGGTTGTCACATCCCGAGATGCCATA
>CAYVFB010000114.1:4950-7356 GCA_964450305.1 uncultured Ruminiclostridium sp. | reverse complement strand
AAAGCGGCACCGCCCAGAAACGTCAGTTTCTGCATTGTAATGGTTTCCAGCACGGGACTGTCTGCAAACGCATAGGTTCCGGTAACCTGGGTTACATTCGGCAAACTTACCTCCCATAGGCTCAGGCATTGCGAAAAGGCCTGGGCCTGAATTTGCTGTGCATCCGGAAAAGAAATACCGGTAAGCGCCTTACAGCTGTTAAACGCCCTTTCCCCGATATTGACAACGTTATGCATGGTAACATATAAAAACGTTTCATTACTGTATATTGCCGTCGGCAGCGTATTATCCGCTGTTTCCGGAGTATCTGTCCCGCTGTGAACGGTAGCGCTCCCTTCAATCCTCAAGGTTTCCAGGCTCTTCAGGTTTGTTCCAATCCACTTCAGGTCTGTCTGATTTACAATGCCATCGGTTATCACCAATTCAGTGATACCCTCAACCGTGGTTCCAGGATAAACCGCTGTAATGGCACTGCCCAGGCTGCCGGTCGTAAAGCTGTCCACCGTATGGCTGATATCTATAAGGGTCCATCCGAACCATTTGTTGTTCATGGTTCCGTCTGCAGCGTCATAATCGGCTTCTTTGCCTGCAGGAACCTGAACATGCCTGGTCGCCGGCATTGAGCTGAAGGAATTCGCTGCTGCTGTCGGAGGGGTATTCGTATGCAGCGTAAGAGAGATAAAAGAATCCAAACTGTTAAAGGCATTGCTTTCCAACGTGGTAATATCATTCAGCACCAACTCGCGAACAGTACATTTATTGAAGGCATAGCTTCCTATGGTTTCAACCCTGGGAATATCAATTTGCCGCAATCGCGTATTGTTATAAAAAACATGATCGCTGATTTGTGTTACATTGGGAAAGGATGCTTCCTCCAAACGGATACAGTTTCCGAAGGCGTAGGTGCTTAATGTGGTCACATTGGGAAAGGAAGCAGAAAGCAGTTTGGAACAATTATAAAAGGCCCTCTGGTTGATTTGAACGACACTCTCCATCTCGACGGTCTTCAGGTAAGACATGGGGCTGAAAGCATTGTCATACAGAGTGTTGTCGGGGATGACCGGAATATTGCTGCTGCTGTGTATGCGGGCATTGTTTATGATTTTCAGGTGCTCCAGATAATAAAGGTTGCTTTTAATCCAGCCGATATCGGTGCTGTTTAAAATACCCTCTGTAACGATAAGCTCCCGAATGTCATTTTTCACCGGATACGTTTCCAGAATCGCATCCCCCAGATGGGCTGTGGTAAAAACGTCAATTACAACCGTTCCTGAAGAATAGCTGTTTGCTGCCCCAACCGGCATGGGCAGATAAAGAAACAGAAGAGTGATAGTTAGTATCAGCGCGATCCTCTTCATGGCCTTGTTTGCTTTCATCCTGTACCCCCCCTAAACCTATATCTCTGTGAATGCAAGCTGCCCGATATGAAATGGTATTCCAGGTAATGTCCTGATTACAGAAACATTTCCGCTCTGATAGAAGATTGATAACGGCAATAATAATTTAAGTTTATCAGGGTTTCCTGTTAAAAAATATGTACAGCTGTTAATGGTTTCCGTTATCAATTGTTAATTCATAAAGGGGTCTTCTCTGGTATGAAAGCCTGCCAAACAGGGACACAAGACAACACCCTCAGGCGGAAAATACCATGTCCGGCGCAAGCGTAATGTCTCCCGTCATCCTGTTGGGATTATCCGGGGCAAATGCTTTTAAGGTGGTTACTTTCTGAAAGAATTGAATGGGTCAATCTGTTGAAATCATGTTATTTCGAAGTGCGTAAGCAACCAGCTGAGCTCTGCTTTTCAGTCCGGTAGTGGCATACATGCGCGAGATGTATACCCGGACCGTACCATATCCCAGAAAAAGCTCGGCGGCAATTTCCTTTGACGATTTGCCCAGGGCCAGCAGACGGATTATTTTTATTTCCAGTTCGGAAAAGATCGCCGTTTTTTCAGTATCGGCCTGAATTTGCGGAAACACCCGGTAAGGCATTCGTGCATACTGGATCAGATCGGTCAGTTCATTCAGCGATAAATTTTTACGGGCGAAAAGATCCGCTCCGGCTTCCTCCGCGGCCTTAACCAGCCAATCTTCCTCCACCCCGGTGAGAATGAGTACTTTAATTTGTGGGAAGAATTTCTTGATGAGGACGGTACTTTCAATCCCGTTTCCATCATTCGTGAAAATATCCATGATGACCAGATCCGGGTGGTGTATCTGGCAGAGTCTGAACGCATCACTGGCTTTGTCGGACTGGGCCACGATTTCCATATCCGGAATTTGATTCATCACTTTCACCAATGTACTTGCCAGCAGATTCTGATCCTCTATGTATATCACCTTCATCTGGTAAGCACCTCCCATACCCTTGTGCTTGTCAGCAGGTTCCGGTCCTCTGTGTATATC
>CAYVFB010000114.1:0-4850 GCA_964450305.1 uncultured Ruminiclostridium sp. | reverse complement strand
GTCAGCAGGTTCCGGTCCTCTGTGTATATCTCCTTCATCCGGTAAGCACCTCCTGTTCCTGCGGATTCTTTCGAAAGGTCACCCTCAGAAGAAAGTTTCTGTTTTTTTCACAATGAAAAATACCGCCGGCATCTCGTACACGGGCCTGCATATCATGCATTCCGCGCCCTTGTGTGATCACGGTTTCATCGTCCAAACAAGAATTTTGAACCATCATCCCCACTTCTGAATCATTCTCGGAAAAGCTTACATGGATCTGTCGGGCATAGGCATGACGCACCGCGTTGGCTAATGCCTCTCTCAGCACAAGGCTTAGTGCTGTCTGTTGTGCGGGGGAAAACTCTGCTTTTCCGCTGGTAATTACTTCAACACCAAGCTTTTGATACAACTGGGCCTGCGAGGACAGCAGTTCAGACAAAGCGCTGACCCTGTCGGATTCTCCGGACACCGGGCTTTCCAGAAGATCCAGAATATCCAACAATTTTTCTGTAGGAGGCAGACTGTGATCCTGCTCTATCAGGATATCCAACGATAAACCCGCTACGGCCAGCCTTTGCGACCAATGATCGTGTGATGCGCGGCAAAGCTTTTCGCGCTCTTGCAGGGCCGCCTCTGCAGAGGCATTTGACATGGCGTTTTCCAGTTCAATGTTTTTTCGCCCAAGGTGTTCATTCTTTCGCTCCATTGCCATGGTTTTATGGTAATTTGCAGTAATGTCCGACAGGGCCAGCTGCAGAAACTTTCTTTTCCGTAATGTAAAGGTATCGCGGCGAAGAAAGCAAACCCGCTCCTTTACCCGGATGGCCTGACCGTCCTGCAGGGTCGTGATGCTTAATTGCCCTGAAGCCTGCTGTTTTTTTAGCCTTGCATCCAGTTCGGAAATATGGTCAATGCCAGCAACCCCCAGGTTTTCACACAATTTTTCAAACGCCGGATTCACCTCGAGTATCCGCCCACGAAAATCGGCAATACAAACACCATGGTTAAGGTGGTGAACAACATGCAGCAAAATGCTCCGGTTGATGTCGGAACGCAACTGCTTTCGCATGGACAACAGCATCCAGAGGGCATCACCGATGAACCAGGCTGCGGTTATCATTGCAAAAACAACCGGTAACGGCGCGGGCAGCCGGTCTGCGAAAGGCAGTCGCAAAAGCGGTATAAAAAAACCTGCCACAGCCGGGTTGATCTGTGAAGGCAGCTTCAGTGCGGTAATCATCCTGTACAGGTAAAACAGCGCCGGAACTATGAAAGCATATCGCGGAAGAGACGGTATGGGAAGATAAACCCCCCCTTCAATGGAGGCAACCGCCACCACCAGCTCTGTTAGGGAAATCAGCGACAACCCCGTTAATAATAAATATAACCGGCGAAAAAACTTTAAACCGTGCTGCTTGAAAACCAGCTCACCGGCTTTCAGAACAAGGGCAAACTGGCCCGCCGCGCATAGCAGAAAGGCGACAAGCAATACCATACTGATTTCTGCGGGTACTTTATACCAAATCATCCCGTACCTCCGCATATTGAAACACCACGCGGGCAAAAAGGCCCTCGTCGTCGTCATCTACATGCACCTGTCCGCCCTGCAGAGTGATGGTATCGATCAGATGTTTTGGAAGCAATACCACTTCCTGCACAGGGACGATATGCTCCCATGACAAAACCGCACTCAGTTCAAGGCCGTCGTTATTGGTTGTCAGGTGAAGGACAAGGGATGTACCCTGCATCCCAAAGGAACAAAGAAAAATATGATCAACGACTTCAAGCAGGTATGTCAGGATACACGCCTTACATGACCCCCGGGCATGGGTTGTAACGGTATTATCCACATCAAGGCCCGCCAGGTCCTTCCCAAGCCCGTTGATATACCTTGATGCCAGTTCCACAGGAAATTGCGTTCGGGCTTCCAGGCTGCGAATGGTGAAACGCAGGCGATGCTGGCAAATGAACAGCAACAGCCTGGCACGCCGGATGGACAAAGTCGGGATAACAACTGTTTGCACATTGATTTCATACAGAAAGGTTCGTAAAGCTGACAGCTTGTCCAGAAACAACCGATCCATGGATTGCGTAATCCTTTCCCGTTCAATTGCTCCGGTCAGCGTCCAGGTTTCCTTTATCTGGCGGGAAAGAAGCCTTTTTGCGGCATTCAGTTTTCTGCCGGTTGTCTGCAATTCCTGCTCCAGCCGTTGAATACCGGTAATATCCTCCAATACCAGCGCACAACCATTCTCCAGGTTATGAATACGGTTGCGGAATATCCTGCCTGCGATGGGAACCCGGAGGGTACTGTCCCACAGGGCTGGTTCAAACTTAAGGAGCCCCGATTCCTTCTGCATCAGCTCCAGCATGGCGGTATTACTGTATTCGGCCCCCCTTGATTTATTGTAAACTGCAATCGCATAGGGTGAATTCTCAAAAATTGGCAGCGCAAAAAGCGATGCATGCATAAAGCGCTCCCGCTGGGATGCCAGAATAAACAACAGCAACGTTATGGACACCGTAGTAGGAATATCCAAATCCAAAATGTACCGCACACCGGCTATGTACAGGGCCTGATATGTCAGCAGCAGCACAAACACACCCGCAGCATACAACAACAGTCGTTTTTGCCTGCGGGAATATTTCCCCCGGAAAAGCAAAACAATCCCTGCCGCAGAAAGAGCAAAGCTCCACAGCAGAGACAGGTAATACCCCCAGTTGTTCGTATATAGAACATCCCAGTTTGTGGGGTTCGATCCTTGAAAAACAAACACCCGTCGGTGAACATCATTGGTACACACAAACAGGGTTAACAGCAGCGCAATGCTTCCAAACAGATAAAGCCGCTTTTTGGGTGGCAGGCAGCCCGATCGGTTCAGGTGGCACATACAGTACCAACCCAGAGGCACCGCATGCCGGGGTAAATAAGTTGCGTACCATATATATCTGGTCAGAGTATCACTGAAGGTGATTGTTTTGATGGTCCCAAACAGAATCCACAGCAGCAGAAACAAAAGCGTATAATAACTGCTGCTGCGGTATAAACCCCGGGGAACACGCCGAAGAATAATTAGTGAAGCAATGGCAAACAGCAATAAGGTAGTACTTTGCAAAACGGTCCTTTCAAGTACTGAGGCCGGTGAATAAAGCTTTGCCTGCAGGACCGAACGCCGGAACTTCGGACCATAGGTTAGCCGTGTCGCATCCCAGGGGGATAAATCCACCTGCTGATCAAAAGGTGAGAAGCCTGCTTCCTTCAGTTGCTGCCTTCCTTCTTCTGAAAGCAGAAAATTTTTAGTTTGAATGAGTGTTTCCTGCGTCTGTGACATGGGGCCATACAGCAAACCACAATCCACGGTTAGCGTCCCCTCCGCCGGAGTGATAACGTCCCACCCGGCAAACATCTGTTGCAGCACTTTTGCCTGGTAATCCCAAAGAACAATGGCATCATACCTTTCAAGATGATCGGGCTGATACATGAGTCTGTATTGTTCAAAGCCATACTCACTCTGAGGGTTCATCCGGTTCTGCGACTGAAGGTGCGCCCAGGCCTCTATCGCCGGCCCTATATGGCCTTCCTCCGCACCCAGTGCCCGGGCCAGTGCAATAGACACCAGCCTGCCCGCTTCGGTGATATAACTGGGAATAAGAACCACTGCGTCACTGGAAAGCATGGACTTCCAGCCATGAATTGCATGCCCGGGATTTTTAAGCCTGTTCACTGCAATCACAACCGAGGCCTGATATAGCGGAAAATAGCCTGATGAGCTGCTTTGCTCCCTGTAGGCAGCGGCCTGTGTGCCATAAACAACAGCCATCCCTTTTATTCCGGCAAGCTCCATTGACTGCAAGTAGGGGTTTAGCAGCTGAAGGCTTTGCCTGGCATGGGGTTCCAGCAGTTGTGCCATCGGATCCAGGGCGTCCTTCACCACAAACACCCTGTCGTCCTCCCCTTTGTGGCCGATGGACGCCAAAAGAACGATCATTCCGAAGGCCAGCACAAACCATAACCATCTCCATAACCGTTTCAAGGAACTCTCTCCTTTAACGTGTTTTTGGAACTATTCGTAATCGTATTCTTCAATTAACAGGATTATTTTATCATATCTTCTTCCCGTGAACAAATTTTACTTTTCTTCAAGTACATCCTGCAGCAGCAGGTATATATCGAAAGCCCTGTCATAGAGCACCATTTTAACTGTCGGCAAAAATCACATGAGATTAAGTTTTCTTGGAGTGGTCTATTCTTCCGCCGAAAAAGCATTTCAATGAGCGTATGCTTTGTTCTTTCCTGTTTTGCGTCCAAAGGTTTTCTTCCCGGGTTTTTTACCGTGAACAAACCTGTGCGCGCCTGCTTTATGATTGTTTTTGAGTTTACCGGCATCACGGTGCACCTGTATATGTGGCCCTGGTATATTTTCTCTCACCTGCTTCAAAACAACCGTCCGCCTTGTTAAATGCGATTTGATTCCTTTTTCTATTTTATAAAGGCTGTCTTCATCCCGAGGCGTTACAAGAGTTATTGCTGCACCTGTCCTTCCGGCGCGGCCGGTTCGTCCGATGCGATGAATATAGCTTTCGGAATCCTGCGGGATATCATAATTAAAGATATGGGTTATCCCTTCGATGTCCAGGCCGCGGGCAGCAACATCGGTGGCAATTAAAAGCTCCAGATCGGCGTTTTTAAAGGTTTTTAAAACTTTCTCCCGCTTCGCCTGGCTAAGGTCACCATGCAATTCATCCGAATTGTAGCCTTTTTTCTGCAATGCATTGTTCAGCGCACCGGCGCGGCGCTTTGTACGGCAGAAAACGATTGCAAGAAACGGCTTGTATTCATCCAGCAGATGGACAAGGGTATCCTGCTTTCT
>CAYVFB010000113.1:0-9080 GCA_964450305.1 uncultured Ruminiclostridium sp. | reverse complement strand
CTGCACTGCTCGCCCATGCAACCCGGGTGTGTTGCGATTGCAAGCAATCGCTTCCATTGTTATAATCCTTCCGTTGACATTTTTTCAGGATAGACCTATAATGAATTTGGATTTCTTTGAGCTGATAAAACCCCTGCCACTATAGGATGGGGTTAACGAGATGATAAATATGCGAAAGCATTGATTGAACTGTAAGGAGGTGAGAGGAATGAATCAACCCGTTAAAAGTACCATGCATGACACCGTTGCTTTGGTTGCCAGGAGGGGAAAGGCCGTTCATATTGAGAACGATTTTGAGGTTGTATGGGGGAAGTCTGCCCATTTTACAGCCTGTTTTGCGAATTTGCACTACAGATCTGCTCATTCGGCCACGTTCAAAGCCTCTCACTCAGGAGTAACTGTTTAAGCTTTCTTTCGTGAAGAAAAACAAATCCCTGATGGGCTTGACGGCCTGCCAGGTTTTTTTTATGTCCTTTTTCAGATCTGTTATTGCATTCCAGGGCTCAAGTACTGCATAAAAAGTAGAACGATGTACTTTCGACGGGTTCATTGGATGCGAATGATGAATCACCTAACGGCATCATAAAAAGCAGAACGATGAGCTTCCAACGAGGGGAAAGAAGTAAATAACAAGGCTAATAAGCTAGGGAAAATGATTATTGTTCAGCATTGGAAGACAATACCCATCAGGTGGGACTGTAAGCCCGGTTTTCCAATCAGGTTGCAGAAAGAAGGGAAATAACATCGTGGTTTGTTCTAAATATGTAAAAACAGCGCATATGAGCGCTCAGAACCTGACAAACGGAGGCGTGATTTATCTGCTTCCCAATTATCTTTTAAAGGTCTTATACCTTTTACCGCTGCTGTATTTGTGGCGTTCACTGATGCAAAGCGGGGTGGATGCCGGAATGACCCTTGCGCAGATGCTTACATACACTTACCTGGGCGCGGTTTTCTCCGACCTTCTGGTGGTTCACACACAGGCGTCCAATTGGTTGTATGAGGGCATGTTTATCAGCCTCTATCAGCGTCCGATGGGAATCATACTCCATCTGGTATCACAGACCATGGGAAAGTGGACGCCGCAGCTTCTGCTTTTTACAGTGCCGATGCTGCTGGCTGCGCCGCTGTTTGGGGTGAACCTGACCCCGGTTTCACTTTGGGCGATTCCAAGCCTTTTGCTGTGTATATCCCTGGGCTTTGCGGTAGACATCTTGTTTGCATGTGTCACGATACGCCTGCAGAACGCCAGCTGGCTGGTTTATGTGATTCGAAACGCCATACAGGCGCTGTTTTCAGGCAGCGTCATCCCATTTGCAATACTGCCCTGGGGTATTGGAACAGTTTTTCAGTATATTCCCTTTGGCAGCCTGGCGGCTGCACCATTATCCATTTACACCGGGCTTGAACAGGCAGCGCCGATCATTGCGCTGCAAATATTCTGGAATCTGCTGCTGTGGCCATGTGCCGTACTGGCGTTTTCCAAATCAAGAGAAAGGATGGTCTCCTATGGCGGGTAAAAGATTAAAACAACTGTTACGATTATATGGCTTATATGCGAAGATGGACCTGGCGTGGCTGATGCGGGATACAAAGTTTTTCCTGTTGGCTGTAATAGCGGACTTTCTGTCCAATATTGCCGCGGTGACTGGTGTTTTTCTGCTGGCCTGGCGTTTCAACGGTGTGGGTGGCATGGATAAGTATGAGGTGCTGTTTATGCTCGGGTATGTGACAACCTGCACCGGTATCTTCCAGACATTTTTTGCGAATTCAAATACCGGGCATATCAGCAGAAGGATAGGAAGAGGGCAGATGGAGCATATGCTGATTCAACCACTACCCCTGCCGATTCAGTTGATTACCGAAGGATTTATCCCGGTTTCAGGATCAAGCAACCTGATTTCGGGAGCGATCATCATTGGGGTAGCTGTGAAAAATCTGGGCTTTCAACCAAGCCTGGGTTGGGTCGGCTTATTGCTGCTGCATTTGCTCACAACCATCCTGATTCTGCTTTTTCTGTCCTATCTTTTTTCATCGGCGGCATTTTATGCACCAGTTCAAGCAGAGGAAATATCCAGTCATGTGCTTGATTCAACAGGAATATTAAGCACCTACCCTTTGTCCGGAATGGCTTTGGTAATACAAATACCGCTTATCACCATCATCCCGGCAGGGCTTTTGGGGTGGTTCCCCACACTGGCGCTTTTAGGAAAGCCGCCGCTGGGATTCCCCTCTTTTTACCCCATGCTGATGGCAGCAATATTGTATATTTTGGCTTATATAGCATTTACGAAAGGATTGAAGCATTATGTCAAAACAGGAACAAACCGTTATTCGGCAGTCGGACACCGTCGTTAGGATAAACAATGTTACAAAGCATTTCGAACAATGGCAGCGCAGCGGACAGGGGAAAAACATCCTGAAAAACCTGTTCAAACCCGAGAAGAAAGTGGTTTGCGCCCTTGATGATATATCTTTTTGTGTGAAAAAAGGAGAGTTTCTGGCATATGCCGGGCCCAACGGCGCAGGGAAAAGCACAACGATGAAGCTGCTTTGCGGTATGCTGCTGCCCACGTCAGGAGATATCGAGGTGCTGAGCCTGTCGCCGAAAAAAGACAGAATCGCTTTGATGAAAAGATTGGGGGTTTTGTTTGGAAACCGTACCGAGCTTTGGTGGGATCATCCGGTGATCTCCAGCTTTGAATGGAAACGCGTGGTGTGGGACATTCCAAAGGAGCAATTTAAAAAGCAAAGGGACATGGTAGTGGAGATGCTGGATATCGGCGATCTCCTTCATACCTTTGCCCGGGAGCTGAGTCTGGGACAAAGAATGCGGGCGGATGTAGCGATGATGCTGCTGCACCAGCCAGAGCTGATTTTACTGGATGAGCCCACACTGGGTCTGGATGTTCTGGCAAAACGGCGTATGATAGGTTTCCTGAAGGAACTTAACAGGGAGCAGGGAACCACGGTGATCGTAACCAGTCATGACATGGACGACCTGGAGGAGATGGCCAGAAGGATTCTGCTGATCACCCACGGCAAAATTGCCTTCGACGGCAGCTTTGAAAACCTTCGCAAGACGGTGGGAGGACTGTGCCGGGTCACCATCACCATGAAAAACGGCACAGTCCCGCAGTTAACCTGTGGAAACCTGGTTTCCGCCAACAACGGTATTTATGAATTTGAGGTGGATACAACAAAGATGCCGGTAAAAAAAGTGCTGGCAGAGATATCCGCTGCAGAAGGCGTTGAGGACATAGAGTTCAGAAAAGCACCCATCGAACAGGTCATCGCAGAGCTGTATACCAGCTGGAAAGAGCAGGGGATGTAGGGACAAGGTGCCTGTCCCCCTTGCCCCGCTATTCTCACCATACCATGGCCAGGCGTTCAAATAATGCCAGTACCTCGGCACGGGAGATGTGGTCCTGCCATTTACTTTCTCCGTTATTGCCAAGCAGGATTCCCTTATCCTTCAGGCACATGATGGAGGGATAGAAATCCATCGGAACCCCGTTTTCAGGTTTTTCTGCTGCACTTGCTAACAGTGCAAACCAGTTAGGCTTATTTGCTCCAGTACCCTCAGAACCCTGTATGTAAATGGTTTTTAAGGTATCCTTAAAGGCCGGTTTTTCATTGATCACAGCCATGTTATGATACCTGCCGCCTTCCTGGATATCTTCATGGCAAAGGAAATTTGCCAATGCGTAAATGACCTCTCCGCGGGTCATCGGTTTCAGAAGAAGCTCTCTTGTGTATTGTTCAGGATGGAGCATCCCGTCTTTGGCAGAAACCATATAATGGGTATACCAGCCATTTCCGATTTGCTCGGCAAACCGAATCCAACTTTCGGTATCCTGTTCGGCTTTCTGTTTGATCATTGCCTCAGAACTGTTGAACCGGGCCAGCATGGTCAACACTTCAGCCCGAGTGACAAGGTTGCTGCCTTTAAAGGTCCCATCCGGGAAACCCTTTATGAAAATGCGATATACTGACAATGGGATATATGCAGCATACCACTCATCCCCACGGATATCACTAAAGGTTAGATAGTCGGTCCAGTCAGATACAGTGTGGTGCGGTGAGTTGGGGTAATAGCCGACCACAAAGGTAGCATTTACTGCGTCTTCCCACTTACTAAAGTTTCCCAGATCCAACATATAGGGGGTAATTATAAAGCTTGGAGTACCATCGATGCAAACAGCATTCCATTCGTTGATTCCTACCTTGGGAATACCGTTAATCGCCTTATTGAATTTCTCGACCCAGCGGCTGAGGACATTATTGTTTGAATCCCGTAATTCGGCCGTCAGCCTGTAATCACCCTGTTTGAGATTCCGTTGATCCATCAGGAACTTTTCTTCTGATTCCAGGGTATTCTTTTGATGTATTACCACAGGGCTTTCATTATTGAATTGAAGTGTAACAACCAGACTGTTCTGAGCATTTGCTGTTACTGCTTCAGGGATTTTAGCCGTTATAAACTGTGCCAGGCGTGAGCCGAAGGGTGCGCATAACAACTCAAAGCCCTGCATGGGAGCTTCCCCGCTAACCGTTATCTCCTTTGAAAAGGTTTGTATTTCAATAGCAGGCTCAACAGCAGTTGTATCATTATATTCAAAAACAGAAACGGTTAGGGTTACTGAATATTTGCCGGGTTTCATAAAATGGTGGATCACTGCGTTGCCGCTGTTTCTGTCAGAAGCCCTGGGGGCACCGTATTTAAAGACATAGCCGTCCCCGAAATCCCATTCAAACCGGGCTTTTCTCAACAAATCCTGATCCGGGTATGCAGTGGATTGTGCATTGAAATATACTTCCTCACCCACCTCAACGGTAAGACCAGGCTCCACCTCAAACGAAGGAACCAAAGAGCCCGGCAGCTTTACTCCATCAGTTGCAGCAACAATACCATGCTGCGAAATAACAGTTTTACCGCCACTTTCCTGAGCTGATGATGTTAAGCCCGTAAGACAGCTTAGCAGACAGGTAACAATCAACAACACAGCCATCGTTTTTTGCAAATGAACACCTGGTTTTTTCATCTTATTTCCTCCTTGACGTATTCACGCTTCGATATGATTTTTCAGGGTTTAATGGTGCAGCATGATGTTACTTTTCGCATGTATGGCTTTACCTTTCGAAATGCGGAAAAACCCTTGCCATGCTGCCATGCTCGATACGCGAAGTGAAATATGAGTTCTGGCCCCTGTGAAATAGGAGGGGATATCATAAATTGGATAAAATGCATAATTATTTTAGCACATATTCATTGTTAAAAGTGTATTTTTAGCGAAGTGATGACTTTGCCACAAATACATAATGACATTTGCACATATGGAGGTGACTTTTGCATTAATCAAAGTGACTGTTCCAAGAAACGGACATGGCAATCCAATGGAGATACCCGACCGCATGAATAAAGCCGGTACGAATACCGGCTTTAATGCTTTCAAAAATGTTGCTTTTACTTTGATGCGACCTTTTTGGCGTGGCATCTTTTACAAACCTTAATTCTTTTACCTTCGTCGGAATCAACCTCATATAAAAGCTTAATACCAGTAGCGTTACAGATGGGGCAGGTTCCTCTGCCATGAGCGGGCAGGTTCAATAAAGTTTTTCCGCGATGTGCTTTTGAAGCCATTTTACATACCTCACTTTACATTTTCATCAATAGAATATCCATTTTTCTTCTGCCGGATAAGCCGATCAGGATCGCATTTCGATCTCTGGCTGAAGAAAATTATCTTGACTAGAACTAGAATATCATAATTTTCAAAGAAATTAAACAGCAAAAACCATTATATTTATTTTTTCCGTCGTTGTTGCTAAGAGGTAGGTATTTTATCCTAAGCGCGTCGATGTCATCCTAAGTACAGCGGTGTCATCCTGAGCGCAGCGAAGGATCTTAACAGGAGTAATGTGAGATCCTTCACTTCGTTCAGGATGTCATGCTGTGCCTTATAACCTCTGATGAGCAACAACAGGTAAAGACAAAACTGAAATGCTTGAAACAAAAGATATATTCAATGGGCTTCAAATGTTATAATGGAACTACTGAATTGTGACAGGTGATATAAATGAAAATAAACAGGCTGCTGGAAATTACAATCATTCTTCTGAACAGAAAAACGATTACCGCGAGGGAGCTGGCTAATCGTTTCGAGGTTTCCACCAGAACCATCTATCGGGATCTGGATGTTTTGTCTACGGCAGGCGTTCCAGTATACACCAACAAGGGAAATGGCGGTGGAATTTCTCTTCTGGAGGATTACTCATTGAACAGTACGCTTCTGTCCGAGCAGGAGAGTGAAAGCCTTGTTTTAGCCCTGAAAACCCTTCAGGCCACAAAGTACCCTGAAATTGACATGGTTCTGGATAAGGTTGGAGGGCTGTTTAAAAGTGCAGACACCTCAGACTGGGTGGATATAGATTTGTCACCCTGGGGCAGCCAGCCCAATGAGTACAACAAGTTTGCCAACATTAAGAAAGCAATTTTAAAGCGTCAGGTCATCTCTTTTTGCTATATCAACTCCAACGGGGACAGAAGCATGCGAAGCATGGAGCCCATGCGTCTGATCTATAAGGGACAAGCCTGGTACTTATGGGGCTATTGCAGGGCCAAAAAGGATTTTAGGGTGTTCCGGATTTCCCGGATGAAGGAGCTTTCAGTCTGCCCGGAAACCTTTCAACGCCGTAAGCAGGAACAGCCACATATTGATGATAATGCAAAATCACCGGTACTTTCCATGAAGCTGAGGTTAAAATTTGCTCCAGAGGTATTATACCGGGTGTATGATGACTTTGATGATGCGATCATTCAAAAAAACGATGATGGTTCCTGCGAGCTGTCGGTAGAATTCCCCGTAGGTGAGTGGGTTTACGGGTTTATACTGTCTTTTGGCGAGCATGTCGAGGTGCTTGAGCCCGAGCATATCCGCCTGACCATTCAAAACATGCTGGAAAAAGCTTTGGATAATTACCAAAAATAATGTTCTCGCTCAAGAAGAGTACAAGCAGAAAGTATTCATTTGTCATTGATTTAGAAGTTTATCCTCAAAGGGGTGTAGAGTTATGAAGGCAATACTGTCAGCCGACCTGAACTGGGGAATTGGATGTGATGGAAAGCTGCTAAAAAGGGTTCCGGAAGATATGAAACGCTTTATGAGTATGACAACGGGCAAAGTTGTTGTAATGGGCAGGGAAACCTTTGAATCCCTTCCTGGAAAGCAGCCGCTGAAGGACAGGGTAAATATTGTGCTTAGCCGAAAAGAGAATTTCGGTGATGAACGGTTTCTTGTGTGCCGATCTTTGAAAGAGTTGTTCCGACTGTTATCGGTCTACGACACAGACGATGTGTTTGTCATTGGTGGCGAAGCCATATATACTCAATTACTGCCATACTGCAGCATTGTGTATTTGACAAGGTTTGAAAAGGAATTCGAAGCAGACAGGCATTTTCCTAACCTGGACAAAATGGACAATTGGGAACTTGTTTCGCAAAGCGAACAAAAGGTCTATCAGGATATGGGTTTCAGGTACCTGGACTACAGGAACAATGACGTGAAACCGTTCCCAAGTTGAGAGTTACTCCAGGAATGGCACAACGCCCTGAATAGTTTGTGTTTTTAATACATCCGGAGGGTTCAGCGAAAGTAGCTAAAAGATATATAAGTAATTTCTAATATGACATACTACTGTCGCGTTACAGAAGATATACTGATGCCATCAAATCAAAAAGGAGATGGAATGATGGCAACGACCGAAATGAAATACTGCCAAAGCTGCGCGATGCCAATGGAAAACAGCGAGGTGTATGGAACCAACGCAGACGGCAGCAAAAACGAAGACTATTGCGAGTACTGCTATAAAGACGGTGCATTTACAAGCGAGCAGACCATGGAGCAAATGATTGAAACCTGCGTTCCTTTTGTGTCCAAGGGAGATCCTTACCCGGATGAAGAATCCGCAAGAAAAGCCATGCAGGAATATTTCCCACAGTTGAAGAGGTGGAAGAAACAATAGCAGGGCAGGGGGTGGTTCTATGCCCGGACAAGGGCATAGAGCCGTTCCCTGTGAATTGCCTGGTTCACCTGTATTGATGACCTGACGCGCCTTGCTCTGAGATAGGTGGTTCTGCCCATTCCGCAACAGTGAATAAGGGCCATTAGTTTAAACGAGGAGGCATTTGCGATGATTGAACTACCAGAAGCTGCAGTAATAGCTGAACAATTGAATGAGATCATTCAGGGGAAAAGAATAACCAACGTGATAGCCAATTCAAGCCCTCATGAATTTGCATGGTTTTGCGGGGATCCACAAAGCTACCACGGGATGCTTTCGGGCAAAAGTCTTGGAAAGGCCGTCCCCGTAGGTGGTATGGTAGAAATTGCAGCAGAGGGCTATATTTTGGTTTTTGCCGAAGGTGTGAATCTGCGGTTTCATGATGTGAATGATAAACGACCTCAGAAACACCAGCTTTTACTCGAATTTGAGGATGATTCTGCATTGTCAGCCTCTATACAGATGTATGGCGGATTATGGTGTATCCGGGATGGAGAGTTTGATAACCCTTATTACCTTGGAGCCAGGAAAAAGCCCTCACCTCTTTCTGCACAATTTGACGAAGCTTATTTCAACAGTATCATCAATGCTCCGGGTGCGGAAAAACTGAGCGCAAAGGCATTGCTGGCCACCGAGCAGCGGATTCCGGGCCTTGGGAATGGTATTTTGCAGGATATTTTGTACAATGCGGGCGTTCATCCAAAGAGAAAGGTGAAACAGCTTTCTGAAACTGACAAGAAAAAACTGTTTTTATCGATAAAAACCACTCTTGGTGAAATGGTAATGCTAGGTGGCAGAGATACCGAAACCGATTTACTGGGATGCCCCGGAGGGTATAAAACAAAACTGAGCAAAAAAACCTTGGACAAACCATGCCCGGTTTGCGGGGAGAGCCTCATAAAAGAGGCCTACATGGGTGGCAGCATCTACTATTGCACCGGCTGTCAAAAGCAATAACGGGTTGTGGATAGATGTAACGAAGATGTGGTGTTCCCACTGTTTTAACCAAAATCTAA
>CAYVFB010000112.1:0-9114 GCA_964450305.1 uncultured Ruminiclostridium sp. | reverse complement strand
TCTTCAGACAGATACCAGCCCAGGAAGGTAAACCCGGGGGATACAGGTATGGGTAAATCGCCATACCTGGAAAGGTAGGTCACCGTCTTGGTGTCGGTCTCCAGGTCGCCGCCGTTTGTATCAAAGGTAACCGTAAAGTCGCGCGGCTGCCATTTGGCATAGAAAGTATGGCTACCGGGAATCTTGACGGTGTCGGACGTCACCCGTGTCCCATATGCGTTATCCTCCTCGTCTTCGGAGGGGTACCACCCTGAGAAAGTACAGCCTGCACGTGTGGGTATGGGCAATCCGCCATACTGGTGGAGATAGACAACGGTCTTGCTGGCAGGCTCCACGCTTCCACCATTGGCATCAAGGGTAAGCGTATAGGTGCCTTCTACCCAGGTAGCAGTGAAGCTCAGATTATTCGCCGGCATGGTCATATCCTGCTGTATGGCGGGAGACCACTGATATATATACCAGCCATTCCTTGAAAATGAAGGAATGGAGACGCGTGCGCCATATTTTACCATGATTGTTTTGAGGTAATCGGATACTTCACTGGGATCATCTCCGGGTTTGTAATCATCCAATGGATCACTGCTGGCTGTGAAGCGGGCGTCAACGGTCAGGTAATAGCTCTTTCGCGTATAATAATAGCTGATGGATGCGCTGCCATCGGGTGCAATGATCATCGAACGAGTATCAGGTCGCATAAAGCCCGTATAGGATTTCGTACCGGGGGTCACCAAGGTGTTGGTTGTTCCCGTAAGCCTTTCGGTATCCGCAAGAGTATAGCTTGACTCATTGGCGAGATCCTGTCTGTAATGGTAAACCACATAAGGTGTATTGTGGTTTGGCTCCCATTTTGCGTACAGTCTTATATTCTCCGCCGGCATTGTCGAGAAGGTGAACTCCTGTGAATAAGTATTGTCGGAATACCATCCAGCGAAGCTGTACCCGGTTTTTACCGGAGGTGTGGGCTCTATGATCGGCTGATCGTAAAGACCGGAAATCGAGTTTACAAGAGTGCCGCCGAGAGAATCAAATGAAAGCCGATAACCGTTTTCATCTACATTGTCCCAGTGAATATGGTAGGTGCGCGAGATGGGAAGGGAAGAAATCGCCAGTGTGCCATGCCGCCACGTAATGGTCATACTACAGTCAAGCACATGGACATTTATGCCCGGTGTTACAACTACTTCATTTCCGATCATAGAAAATGAAGCATCTGTAAATGTGATATTGAAATCTGAAAGGGGATACGTAAGTGTGGAATAGAATCCTTCTCTCAGATCCAGGGTTTTCATGATACGAAAGCTTTCGGGCAGCGAAAAGGATTTGTTTTCATCCTTCAGCCGTATTTCCGGTGTTTCATTTGATAAGAAGTCAACGGTTGAATAGCGTGACCCGGCATATAAAAGAGGCCACTCATTTTCATAAAGCGTCCAGGATGAGCTTACTACGCCGGACATCACCTGTGCTACAAAATTGATCTCCAGATAGATACCAAGTTCAAAATACAGAGCGCCAGTTGACAGGCTTGAGGAGACTCCGTTCACTGCCGTATATTCATAGTAGAAATAGCCATAGAGCTTTCCGTATACGCCTACCTCCGCCGTAAACCCAACGCTGTTCCAATCACAGTTGAACAGTCCGACTGCAAGCTCCAGGCGAATTCCCGCCCTGATCCCCAGTTCTCCGAGAGTATAGAAGCGGAAGGTGAACACCTCATCTGCAAGCTTTATGGTATAGCTTCTGAAGTTTCTGGCAAAAATACCGCCATAAAAAGCGTAGCAGGTACCGTCAGAATATTCAAAGTCGGTGCCGAGAGCGACGTTGATATATGCGCTGACAACAAAATCTGCGCTGATTTTGATCTGAATGATACCAAACAGAACGGGGATCCTTTTTTCAAAAATATTCTGCTCAAAGAGCTCTATCCAGTCTGATCCGCCCTGAATAAGATCACAGTAAGCATCAAGCAGGTCTCCGGCACCGGAGATGATTTCCTCGGAGTCAGTACTTGTGAGCAGCTCCTGTATTTCGTCGGACACGTCCAGGGACACCCCGCCGCCCTGTGAACTGATGTGCGCTTCAATGAACATGCCGGTGTAATTGTAAACATTTGTGTAAGAGTAGACATTATAGTCCTTGATCCAGTAAACAAACCACCAGTGATCCCAGACAGGGCTTCCCGAAGCGTCCAGAGAAATACTGATTTCCTCAACAAAGGTGGCGGAACCGCTGATGACAACCTCGTTATCACCGGCGGAAACCGGCACCTCAAAGCTGACCGTGATTTCAGCGCGCACACCGTTTCTTCCGATTTTACGGGTGCCTGTGCCAATGGACGCATTCACCCTGACCTGAACCGAATCTGAGAAGCCCTGTTGTGAAGCGGCGCTGGCATAAACAGCGCTAAGATCGGGCACCGTGATACTGCGAGATCCGGCAGCGTCCTCAAAGCCGTTCGTTGCCATCGCAACCGTACTTAAATAAACTGCCGCATCTCTGGCAAAGCCGCTGTCCATTGCCTGCTGTTCCAGGCTATCCTCAAGGCGTGCGATATCCGTATCTCCAAGAAGCAGCTCGCCGCTGACAGGCGTACGGGCATAATAACTCAGGCCTTCACGCATTTCCTCCTCGGTGACTGTAGCGTATGTAACCGTAACGGATGCATTGTTATTGGATAATGCGATATCATTTACTACGGCATAGCTGATAATATCTTCCTCGCTTAAGTCGTCGGAATCAGGGAAATCAGGGTTTGTATAAAAGAAGAGGTAGTCTCCCACATCAAGGGTGGTACCGGCGTCCAGCCCTATGGCGGAAAAATCTGAAAAATCAAGCTCTGCCAGTTCTGTTGTAAAGCTTGTCCCTCCCGCAGTGTAATTACTGACAGGACTTTCTGCGCCCACATATATCGGGAGGGTATCCGGCAGCGCGAGTACATTCCGGGCAGAAGCTTCGGTATAGCTTACAGTGGTACCGCTGATACCCGTAACGGCAACATAGGCAATTTCTGTGTCAACCAGATCGGAGCTGCTGGTTCCTGGACTGGGAGCGGTATTGCCGCTATAGATGCACAGGGTGTCGCCCGCCGACAGAGAGCTCGCGTCCGCATAGGTAAAGGTGCCGTTAATTTCAGTTATTTCTTCATTGCTAACCAGCGGAACGGAGAGAGAAGCAACCTCCACGCCGTTTTTAATAATGTCGGACAATTCTGCTGCCGGGATATAAATAATATCGCTGCTGAGCGGAAGGTCGTCCGACTCCTGCTGTATAATAGTAAAGGTGCAGGTGCGGAAATTCTGTTCTCTGCCCGAAAAGGTCAGGGCGTCGTCATTCAATGTCAGCGTATAGGCCGCTCCGGGTGTGAAGCCATCGCTTGCCGAAAGGATGAAGCTGCTAGCCTCTGTCCCCTCTGTGACCAATAGCTCCTCCGGCTCGATTTCATCAGCCCGCGCCAGGGTGATTGCGTTTTGCACCTGGCTGCTTGTCATGGCGCTGCTGGATAATAGCGTAAAGGTAAGCGAAGAATCCTGATCAGCCAGTGCAAAGCTCTCATCCTCCATACTGGTGACGCTTTCCAGTTCAGCGTATTTTGCATGGAGGGTAAGGTTGGAATAGATGGCACTCCCGGAGGTATACTGCATTGTAAAAGCCGCATCCTTATACCAGCCCAGGAAAACAAAGCCCATTCTTTGCGGAGTCGGGAGGTTTGAGATTGAACCGCCATGTGATACGGAAACAGCGTTTATTGCGCTGCCGCCATTGGTCTGGAAATTGACAGTATAGCTGGGAGTGTAAGAGTCATCGTCATCATCGTCACTGCTGTTATCTCCACCGCTGCCAGCCCCGTCATTGCTTCCGGTGCTGTTGTTTCCACCGGTACCATCGCTTTGCCCGCCTTCAGCTGCGCCATTGTCATCGTTTGCAGTACCTTCAGCGTCCCCGCTTTTGTTGGAACTGTTTTCCGAATGCTCTTCATTCCATTGCACCAGCGACTGATGGACGCGCATACTGATAGCGGCGCCTTCTGCTCGGCTGGCATTGGATTTTGCGTTAAAATATCCGTTGCTGTCTCCTTTTAAAATCCCTGTTCGCCAAAGACGCAGCACCGATTCCTTTGCCCAATCTGAGATCTCTGAAAGATCCTTCGGTTCATCGGATGGTTTGTTTTCAGATCCCTCGGCAGATGCATCTGCCTGTTCGTCTGCAGTACCGTTCGTTAAACCCTGCGTATTTTCATCAGGATCATCAAAGCCTATACCCATTGCATCAAAGAATCGGGTGGTAAAGACAGCCATCTGCTCACGGGTAACAAGGCCATCCGGATCAAATTTACCGTTTCCGATACCCATGGTAATATTGTTCTCTACCGCCCATACTACATAGGGAGCATAGTAAGCACTCGCATCAACATCTGAGAAAGTGTCCCGATAAAGATAATCAACAGGCTGAATTCCAGCCATACGTCCCAAAACGGTTATATACATTCCACGAGTCATCGTACCGTCCGGTAAAAATAAACCGTCTCCGACTCCGTTAAAAATACCGTTTTCAATCGCATATTTAACATGCTCATAATACCAGGCGGACTGCTCCACATCTTTGAATGGTTCGGATACTGGGTCTGTGCCACCGTTTTGTTGTGTGCCAAGCACATTGAGTGGCATAACAGTAAACATAAGACAAATGGTAATTACAATGCTGATGAGCCTTTTTGTCATATCTTCACCTCTCTTAAGAATTTGCGGCGTTCCTGAACCTCAGGGAGCTCAGAATTTATATATCTCAAGGTTTAGCTTTCATGTTTTATTTCAATATTATGGAAGTACTTGCCAGATTCACAAAAGAGCTATTGAATCTGTTTTCCTGAGTGCGGGATTTATCCTGTAATGATTTGATAAAATTCATAAAATGAGAAAAGACGAATTACTTTTCAGGCTCCTTCAAGAGGTATGGTGTTTTTTTCTTTATGGCAGCGGTGCGTCTTTTATCAACCCGTTTATCGATCTTCTCCCTCAGACAAAGAGGACATCCTGAAGCTCTGCGTACACGGGAAGAAAGCTGTGTTTGCCACGAGTGGTTTTTCTCGCATTTCCACCAAACCACGGTGGTGCTGGTGCATGCAATCATCTGAGGTGTAAGAGGAGTATTTTTCTCTGTGTCCCACTCATGGAGCAGATAGTGCTTGTCATTTTTCATGCAATGACTGTATAAGCTCATACTCATTACCTCACTTGAAATGACCGTTCGAAAAAGATGTTTGTTCATAAAATGTTATTTTCCAGGGCTTGATGCAAAGCAATTGCTTCTGGCTATAATAAACGCCTGCGCATGTTTTTAATGAATAAACACTCAGTATGTTCCTGAGTATTCTTGTTAAAAAAAACATTTAGTGATATTCTGATCATATACCTCGTGTTAACACGAGAGTCAAGAGAAAAAGCTGATTTTCCGACTATTTCGACAAAGAATTTATTGCTCTGTAAAAGGGAGATTTTTATGTCAAAACCGGAAGGATTGTTTTTTATCCGTGAGATTGCTGCTTCCTGCGGGCTAAGCATCAATGCGCTGCGTTTTTATGAGACAAAGGGGCTGGTGGAGCCGGCGTATATTGATCCCGAATCTGGCTATCGCTATTACAGCCGCCAGAATCTGCTTCGGTTACGCACTGTTTTGGGGTTGAGGAACGCAGGGCTGTCTCTTCTGGAAATCAAGGAATATTTGGATGGGCCTAAACACACCGAGAAAAAGATTGCACAGCTTTTACAGCGACGTGAATTAATCAATCGTGCTATTGAGAATCTGCGAAATCGTGCAACCCGGCACGGGGAGCTTACGGTGCAGAAGATCGAACTGCCGGAGCGTCTGTGTCTTTGCCGGACAATAGCAGCAAATGACGCAGCCTGTGCGGTTGCTGGTATCGGAACATTTTATGATGAGCTCATCCATCAGGGCATCTGCATCAGTACGGCCTGGCCTGAATTCTGCGAATACCCTGATTATGAGCTGCTAGAGGGGAATTTTAAGATGACGGACTTCATGATCACAGCATGCATGCCCATTGATAAAAAGAATGCACCACCACAAGCTGTTCTTTACCCTTCTGGTAATGCAGCTTCCGTGAGTTACAGAGGTAGCTACAATGAACTGTGGAAGGCATACGAAGCCTTGAGGCAATATATGAAGAAGCATCAGTATACACCATCCGGTTATCCGCAGGAAATCTATATTGAAATCGGTGTGAATCATATGATGAATCTGAATGATGATAATAATCTGACTCAAGTAATTATTCCGATAAAAAAAGCTTAATTCAAAACACATAGGCAGGAATAGAGGTTTACAGGCTGAGAGTTAAAAGGTGCATGGCCAGATGCTTTTCTGTATTGGTTTCTTTTTATCAAATGCTCCTAAGCCCCCTGCCTCAGAGTGTATTTTTGCCCTTTCGGCAACAAACGCGTGTCGCCAAAACATGGCACCCTGGAAAGTTGCCAATGCTATGGTTCTATGATAAACTGCAAAAGAGTCATTGCTTTTCAACTTTCTTCGAGTTCAATATAACGAGGCTTATGATTATCCACGCTCATCTTCTTCACCCGCTTCGTTGAAACGTCACGTTGTTCAGAGCAGGAAACTCAATGGTAATGGGTTGACTGCTCTTTCCATGAATTCATGATACTTGGAGTCAACACTAGCCAATCAATTTTAATGGTTCTGTTTTCGCAGATGAAAAAAATAACTGGGTTATAAAAAATTAAAGATTATATATGTTCAATTCATATAGAAAAGAGGATTACAGGATGAAAGAGCTGAAGATCGGTAATTTAACCATTAGCCTTCCTATTATTCAAGGAGGAATGGGTGTTGGTATATCTCTGTCATCATTGGCGGCAGCAGTCGCCAATGAAGGCGGAGTTGGGGTGATATCTGCTGCAGTCATTGGAATTACTGAAAAGGATTTCATTTCAAACTTCATCGAGGCGAACATCAGGGCTTTAAAAAAGGAAATCAGGAAAGCCAGGGAATTAACGAAAGGAATTCTTGGTGTGAATATCATGATGGCCCTGTCAAACTATGCCGATATGGTGAAGACAGCAATAGAAGAAGGTATTGATATCATATTTTCCGGGGCTGGGCTGCCACTGAATCTGCCTGCATTTCTATCGGGTAAGGAAAAAACAAAGCTTGTTCCCATTATCTCTTCCGCCAGAGCAGCGGGTCTTATCACGAAAAGATGGCATGAAAAATATGACTATCTTCCAGCTGCAATTGTGGTAGAAGGACCCAAAGCCGGGGGACACCTTGGTTTTAAAAAGGAGGAATTGGATGACAGCGATTTTTCCCTTGAAAAACTGGTGCCAGCAGTGATTCAGGAAATGAAACCATGGGAGCAGCAATCCGGAAAAGTCATACCGGTCATCGCTGCGGGTGGAATATATGACGGGGCGGATATCCGCAAATTCATCAATATGGGGGCTGCAGGGGTGCAAATGGCTACACGATTTGTAACCACTTATGAATGTGATGCGTCGGAAGAATTTAAAAATACCTATATCCGCGCTGAGAAAGAGGATATAGAGATTATTGACAGCCCGGTTGGCATGCCTGGCAGAGCCATAAGAAACCAATTTATTGACGCCGCCAGGGAAGGGAAAAAACACCCATTGAATTGCCATTTTCATTGCATTCGAACATGCGATGTTAAAAATAGCCCCTATTGCATTGCCACCGCTCTGATCAACGCCCAGAGGGGCAATATGAATCACGGTTTTGCATTTGCGGGTGAAAATGCGTATAGAACCAGGGAGATTGTGTCCGTCAAAGAACTCGTCCGCTCATTAAAAAAAGAATATAATTCAAGCTTGTGATGACGTACAGCTTTGTAGTAAACTTAATACATTGGCAGAAACCGTATCATTTTAGCGCAGAGCAAGACTCCGATACAGGGAATTTGGGGCAAGTGTATCGCTGGAGAAGCATGGTTTGGGAGATTTCGTATGGATGGTTTTGAACTTATTGTTTTTTTGTCATCAGGTTTTGTTACTTGCCGGGGTTTGTTCAGATGGTATATCCGGTTGGCAAAAATGTGGCCGGATGACCGCAATAAAACAACAAAGTACATATTTGGTTTCCTGCCCGTTGTTGCTTTTGCGATCATCGTATATACACTGACCGTACTGGCATCCTTTGATGTAGTAGATAGCGCTTTCTACATTCTCTTTTATGTTCTGTTGGGTTTTGCCTGGGTTTTCATGGGTTTGACCCTGGTGTTTCAATTCCTTGATCTCTCATGGATGGATGATGCTTTGAGCATGAACAATAAAGCCGCGCTATACGCCATTACCGGTGCATTTCTTGGGTTGGTCATTATTTACTCCGGAGCGAATATTGGTGATGGCCCTGGTTGGTGGTGCGTTGTCTTTGCAGGTGGTTTTGGATTGGTCGTGTGGATTTTTCTTGGCCGTGTCGTCAATATCTTTACGCAGGTGCTTGAACGTATTTCTGTAGAGCGGGATATTCCTTGCGGCATACGGTTCGGTTTTTATCTGCTCGCCAGTGGGATTGTTCTCGGAAGAGCATCTGCGGGAGACTGGACCTCTTTTGCCATGACCATCGTGGAGTTTTATGTGGGATGGCCGGTTATACCGTTAACCTTCCTGGCGATTATGGTTGAACGTTATTATAAGGCAAAATCAAGGGAAAACAGAAACGAGAATGCTTTAACTGGTTCGGTATTCTGGGGTTGCATCTATATTTCTCTTGCAGTTATCAGTGTCATCATGTATCCACTAATAGAAAACCCAATGTATGGAAGTGTGCTGACAGATATCTTTGGAGCACTGTTATGAAGAATTCAATTGAACTGGCTCGAATACCCGATGATCAGTATTCCGCTTACCGGTATCAAGTGATATTCAACGCGTATAAATGGGATCCGCAGGTTGAGGATCAGAATACCATCGCAAAACACGTTGTTTTAATGGAGCGTGAAACCGCCCATCAGCTTGAGGCATGGGCTGAACAATTGTCCGAAGAAACCATGCAGATGGAAGAAGCGCTCATTCGCAGGCCGTCATTGGTAAAGAAACTGGGGCTGCCCGGGAAAATATTGAAAACTAT
>CAYVFB010000111.1:0-9390 GCA_964450305.1 uncultured Ruminiclostridium sp. | reverse complement strand
GGGTATAAATCATTCTCCTGCCTATATAAAAAGAGAACTTTTTGAAAAATATGGCGCCACCCGCTTGGTTGAGGCTCAAACCGGCAGCTGACAACAGGCGCAATCAGGCAGGGCACCGGAGGTGCCTGGACTGTATCCCTAAAACACAAACACCTGACAGAGTTACCTTCCGTCAGGTGTTTTTTTACTATAACATTCATCAAAGTGATGGTTTGCCACGGGTTCCCCGGTTACTGAGACAATATCCACACTGATTTTATTCGCTGAAGTATTTAACGATGGCCTGGGCAATGGTTTTCATTAATTCTTTCTGCCCGGCTTCGTCAGTCAGCCATTCAAATTCAACCGGATTGGGAACAAAACCGCATTCAAACAGCATGGACGGAGCCCATGTACCCTTTACAACATAAAAGTTTTTCTGGTGAATTCCCTGGCCTTTGCGACCCAGCGTTGTGATGGTATGATCCAGTATGATCTGGGACAGGGGGCGGGAATGTGCTTCGCGATGGTAGGTGGAAAAGCCGAAATACTGTGTCATATCCACATTATCGGCCATTGCGTTGGCGTGAATCGAAATGAACATATCCGGCCTGGCCTGTTTGGATGCGATCAACCGATCTGCCAGGGATAAACCCACATCGGTTGTTCTTGTCATCAAAACCGTTGCACCAAGGGCTTCCAATTCAGCCTTCAGCCGGAAACCGTTGTCCAGGTTCATATCCTTCTCGGAATATTTCAAGCCAAGCAGGCCGATAGCACCTGTTTCATCCCCGCCATGTCCGGGATCCAGCATGATGCTGATACCAGACAGCGGCTTGTCGCCTTTGGCGGCATATACCCGTCGCTTGAATAGGATTTCCAGGCCATCCTCCGTCTTTTCAATGATAAACCCTTCCAGGTTCCGACTGTTTTTCAGGTTTAACGTATACACGGAGAAATACCCCTTGCTGGTGAGGGTCATGGAAGAGAACAGGGATTCTTCAGGCAGCACAGGCAGTTCCACCGAAGAAGACCCCGATATGTGAATGCGAAGGACCTTATCATCGGAGGAGACATAAGCCGCCGGAGAACCGTCTGTTTTCAACCTGAGCGTATCCCATTTTTCCCCCGGAATGTATTCGGCGGCTTTTATAACAGGCTTAATTGCAACTTCAGAGGTAATTTTCAATGTACGCTTCAGTGCATACTGACCGTTGGACATGCGTGCAAAGTTTCCGGTCAGACCGGTGACGTAATCCGTCATGCCGCTGTAAAGTTCATAATACCCACCGCCACTGGTGTCTGGAGCCCTATACGTAAAGGTGTCTGCTGTGACCTGTGCATAATAAGGGGCCCCATCCATGATCACACCGATACTGGCCGGTGCTTTTATGGTTTTTGTAATTTCCTTGTAACTCATTTTATAAACGGGAGCCCCAAGGTCGATAACCCGAGGTGTACCGGTATAGGTTGGAAGTGTGTAAGTATAGGTATAGGTAACCGGATAAAGCCCCGTTTTATACGAGGATTTCCCTGCGGTCATGGTATACTTTTTACCGTTCAGCTCCACTGTGACAGCAGAGCCCACCGGTGCTTTGCAGGACAGGGTTAACTTTTCCCCGGGGGCACGGTATTCCTGGTTTTGGGGATAAGCCGAGGACTGTGGAATATCGGCGGATTGCATGGGCTTTACAGCCTCGGGCTGTATTCTGTGAATGACACGTGTGTCGCTGAAGCTCCCCTGGGTGACCGTAAAAGTATTGTCCCCATATGCCAGAGGAACTAAAACACCGAAATAGCCCTGTATGGAGCGGTTTTTCACAGGTTCTCCGTTTAAATACAAGGGCTTGTCCGGATCGGATGCGCCGTTCAGATAAAACTGGGAATAGCTTGTGCGCAGGTTCTCCAGAGGTCTTGAAAAAGATACGGGAATGTCGGTGGGAGGGGTGTCACGCATTTGATAAATGGAACGGATGGCCTGACCAAGCGTTGAGTTGACGGCAAGGGAACGATAGCTGGAAAAGACGCTGCCCTTGATTTGCGGATGGTTTTGATTGTGTTTCAGCTGTTTTTCCATTTCGGTTGTTCCGTACCAGGCGCTTTTTGAATCCGTGCTGCCGGCCTTGTATGCCGCGTGGCCAATATACAGCTCTGCGTTTGAATTGCTGACAGCGTTTATCCACCAGTTCACAAGTATTTTATAATCAGCCACCGGGTAACCAATATTCCAGAAAACCTGAGGAACTATATAATCGACCAGACCCTCCTGAACCCAATACAGAGAATCGGCATATTGCTGATGAAAGGACTCCTGCCCTGAAGTGGCGCTTCCCAGAGGATCAGCAGGATGATTTGCCCAGATGCCGAAGGGGCTGACCCCAAAACGTAAATCCCTCTCACAAGTATGAACAGCCTCATGAACCTCACGCAGCAATGTATTGACATTGCTTCTGCGCCAGTCCTCTATACTTTCACCTTTCTTCCCATATTGCATAAAAGTGTCTTGATCCTGAAAAACCTTATCTGGGTAAAAAAAGCCGTCAAAGTGTATGCCATCCACTGCGTAATTCTGCACAATCTCCATAGTGCTGTCAATAATCAGCTGCCTTACCTCGGGAATACCCGGATTAAAATAAAGGTTTCCGTCGGGTTGCTTTACCACCAGATTCTGGTACTGGCAGGCAGGGCTTGAGGGTGATAATGATGAAAAATCATGTTCCGGTTCACCGTCAGATCTCTTTGTAACTCGGAAGGGAGTAATCCACGCATGCAATTGTATATTGCGTTTATGCGCTTCTTCGATCCAAAAGGCCAACGGATCGAAACCCTGATCGGGGGCTGTACCCTCACGGCCGGTTAAGAACCTGGACCACGGAAAATATTCCGATGGATATATGGCATCGGCAGCAGGGCGCACCTGAAGAAAAACGGTATTCAGCCCCCAGCCTTGAACATTGTCCAGAATGGTGAGGGCCTCCTGCTTCAATGTTTCGGCACTGGTTGTGGGCTTTAAGGGGTAATCGGTGTTTGAAGCTGTGGCAACCCATACGCCGCGAATATCATTCGGGGCGGGTAAAGAGACGGCTTCCGGGTTTTGAGCTTCAGATGAACCAGCAGCCTCCTGGCTGGCATCTTCGGATGAAGATGTGGTAACCGCAGGAGAAGGTATAGCCTTGTTTGCAAATGAAGGAAGCCCAAAGGCTAAAGTGATAACGAGAACAGATAATAAAATTTTTCTTATGTACATGTTCGGACCCTCCAATTTCGTTGAGGATTCATACTTTCAGTATAACAAAAAATCACAGGAAGGGACCGAATTCTACATAAACGTAAAAAAGTTGTAATATTTAGTCGCCGTGACGGTTCTGCTTGAAGCAGTTTCATGTTAAACAGAGTTGTTCTGTGACTTACATGAGTAAATATACGCAACATATTTGTACAGATTCAGAGCATGAAAATGACGATGAAATGCCTGAAAGTATGAAACCGGTGAGCCAAATTACCTTGATTCCATTGCATATTTATACTATAATGATAAGGACATTCATCTATAAAAAGAGGAGGAAATACATAATGAAGAAAATTTTATCAGTGGTTTTGACGGGCTTGCTGTTGCTTGCTTTGACTGCATGCTCAGGCGGGGGAGACAAGGTGCTGACCATGGCCACAAATGCAGCATTCCCACCCTATGAATACTATGAAAGCGAAAAAATTGTTGGCATTGACGCTGAAATCGCAGCAGCCATTGCACAAAAGCTGGATATGGAGCTGAAGATTGAAGACATGGAGTTCGGTTCCATTCTTACTGCGGTTCAAACCGGTAAAGTGGATATGGGCATGGCTGGTATGACCGTTACGGAAGAAAGACTGGTCAGCGTGAACTTTTCCACACCATATGCCACCTCCGCGCAGGTGATCATTGTCAAGGAAGATTCCGCTGTCACCGGAGCGGGTGATCTGGCCGATAAATCCATCGGTGTGCAGGAAAGCACCACCGGCGATATCTACATCAGCGATGAATTCCCGGATGCAGATGTACAGCGTTACAGCAAGGGTGTTGAAGCCGTTCAGGCCCTGATTCAGGGCAAGGTCAGCGCAGTGGTTATCGACAGCGAGCCTGCAAAGGTGTTTGTAAAACAAAACCAGGGGCTGAAGATTCTGCCTGAAGCCTATACCACAGAGGAATATGCCATTGCACTTTCCAAGAAGAACGAGGATTTACTGAAAAAGATCAATACCGCTCTTGATGAACTGACGAAAGACGGGACAATTCAGAGGATAGTAGACAAATACATTTCCGCAGAATAAATAATAATGAAAGGCCCAGGGGGACGGCAAACAACCGTCCCCTGTGCTTGATGAATGGGGAGTGCAGCTTTGGCCGAATGGACTGAAAACCTGAGAATCAGGTTTATCAACAATTTTATCACGGATAACCGCTGGAAGTATTTATGGAATGGTTTGGGTGTCACTGTCCAAGTGACATTTTTTGCAGTAATCATTGGCATCCTGTTGGGCTTTACCATCGCCATCATCCGGGCCACCCACGATAAAACCGGAAAGCTGAAAGTCCTTGATTTTCTGTGCAGGGTATACCTCACGGTCATCCGTGGCACACCCGTAGTGGTTCAGCTGCTGATCATCTATTTTGTTATATTTGCCCCGGTGAACATCGATAAGGTGCTGGTTGCCATCATTGGCTTCGGTATTAATTCTGGCGCTTATGTGGCTGAAATTGTGAGGTCGGGCATCATGTCCATTGACCAGGGTCAAATGGAAGCCGGCCGCAGCCTGGGCTTCAATTATGTACAGACCATGTACCATATTATTCTTCCCCAGGCTTTCAAGAATGTTCTTCCGGCATTGGCCAACGAATTTATTGTTTTGTTGAAGGAAACCTCCATTTCAGGTTATATTGCCCTGCAGGATCTGACCAAGGGTGGGGATATCATACGGGGACGTACATACGACGCATTAATGCCCCTTCTGGCTGTAGCATTAATCTACCTCGTTATTGTCGTGCTGTTGTCAAAGGGTGTAGAAATGATGGAGAGGAGGCTTCGCAGCAGTGAGCACTAAAGTATTAATCAAAGTAGAAGACCTGCAAAAAAGCTTCGGTACTCTCCACGCGCTGAATGGAATTAACGCAGAAATCAGAACGGGTGACGTGACTGTGGTAATAGGCCCTTCGGGCAGTGGTAAATCCACTTTCCTTCGGTGCCTGAACCTTTTGGAGGTTCCAACCGGAGGCAAGGTATATTTTGAAGGGATCGACATAACCGATCCCAAAGTGGACATTAACCAGCACAGGCAGAAGATGGGAATGGTCTTTCAACAGTTCAATCTGTTTCCCCACATGACGGTACTGAACAATATGATCCTGGCGCCTGTGAAGATTTTGAAGAAAAGCCATGACGAAGCGGTGAACATTGCCATGGAATTATTGGAACGAGTGGGGTTGTCCGACAGAAAGGATGCTTATCCTTCCCAACTGTCAGGTGGGCAGAAGCAAAGAATAGCGATCGTCAGGGCACTTTGCATGCAGCCCGAGGTCATGCTTTTTGACGAGCCCACCAGCGCCCTCGATCCCGAAATGGTTGGAGAGGTTCTGGACGTCATGCGCAGCCTTGCAAAAAGCGGAATGACCATGGTGGTTGTCACCCATGAAATGGGGTTTGCCAGGGAGGTTGGTACCCGGGCAATTTTTATGGATGAAGGTAAAATCGTCGAGGAAAATACTCCGGAAGAATTGTTTGGAAAGCCTTCAGGCCCCAGGCTGAAAAGCTTTCTGGCGAAGGTATTGTGAGCCAAATTGACATTTACCGGCAGCCTTGTATAATAGGGTCGCCGATTGTTTTATCAAAGAATTTGGCAACTGCAAACAACACTCGTTTACAAAATGAGCAACCGAAGAAAAGGGAGAATATTATGGACAAAATCAGTGTTCCATCCCAAACCAATGGGAAAACCTTCAGCCCGGCATGGAAAATGTGCATCGGAACCGGAAGATTGGGCTTGGCGCTCCAGAAGGAATATCTGGATGCATTGAAAATTGCAAAGGAAAACATCGACTTTTCATATATCCGTGGTCATGGGTTACTCAGTGATGACATCGGAATTTATCGTGAAGATGAAGTGAATGGGGAAATCAAACCCTTTTATAATTTTACATACATCGATCGCATCATCGATTCTTATCTGGAACTGGGTATCCGTCCCTTTGTAGAACTGGGCTTTATGCCACAGAAGCTGGCTTCCGGCGATCAAACCGTTTTTTACTGGAAGGGGAATGTCACCCCCCCAAAGGATTATGACAAATGGTCGCTGCTGATCCAGGCAGTTGTCCGCCATTTTATTTCCCGCTACGGGTTTGATGAAGTGCAGCACTGGCCTTTTGAAGTATGGAATGAACCCAACATGATATCCTTTTGGAAGGATGCCGACATGCAGGAATACTTCAAGCTGTACAAGGTAACGGCTCATGCGGTGAAGGCAGTGGACAGCCGCCTGCAGGTGGGCGGGCCCGCCATTTGCGGAGGCTCCGATCACTGGATTACCGAGTTCATGAGCTTCTGTTATCAGCAGAAAGCTCCCATCGACTTTTTAAGCCGGCATGCCTATACCTCTTCCCGACCAATGGTAAGAACACCCCACTTTCTGTATCAGGAAATCTGGGGATGTGACTATATGCTCAACGAATTTAAAACCGTCCGGCAGATGATCAAGGACTCACCTTTCCCGGATCTTCCGTTCCATATTACGGAATACAATACATCCTGGCATCCGTTGAACCCTGTTCACGATACCGTTTTTAACGCCGCATACCTGGCCCGGATCCTCAGCGAGAGCGGGGATTATGTAGATTCATTCTCCTACTGGACCTTCAGCGATGTGTTCGAAGAGCAGGATATACCCAGAGCCCAGTTTCACGGTGGTTTTGGGCTTCTTGCATTAAATGATATCCCTAAACCCACCTTCCATCTGTTTTCGTTCTTTTCCAAAATGGGTGAACAGCAGCTATACCGTGATGAAAACATGCTGGTCACCCGCAGAAAAGACGGCACCATTGCTTTGGTCGCGTGGAACCCCATTCATGTGAATGAACCCGATGCGGTGAAAGAACTGGAAATCACTATCCCCTGCGACAAGGAAAAGGTTTTCATGAAGAGGCAGACCGTCAACGAAGCTTACGGCAATCCGCTGAAAACCTGGATGCAGATGGGCAGACCAAGGTTCCCCGGCAAAGAGCTGGTGGAAACCTTAAAGCTGGCGGCCCAGCCATATTTTGAAGCGAACAGCCTGAAATCTGAGAATGGAGCTGTTCACCTGCAACTCTCTCTATCCAAAAATGAGGTGACGCTGATAGAACTGATGGATATTGAGGATGAAACAGAAACCTATATCGGCCTGGATGACAGCTGGATAGGTTACTAATTCAACCTGCCCACAGTGATTTGGGTGTTTGCCCGCACAGCAGGCTCCCGACATTGGTGTGATATTACAGCTGGGCATGTGGAATCAATACGTAAAAAATTACCTATAAGTTGAGATGAGAAATTTTAGTTATTCATTGATCATGGGGGACGGGTGACCGTCCCTTTTTAATGCGTCATATCGGACTTTGGCACTCCCGCCATGTTACTTGATTTGAACAATCCTTTTTATGCGTTGCTTCCTATGCTCGCCATGTGATCGGCTTACAGGATGGAGGACATCATCTGGAAATCCTCAATGACGCCGCCAGTCACCGGTGCAAGGCCGGAATTCAGAAAGACGGATCGAACAACAGCTTTTGGCCCGAAACGAAGTCGGATTTGGTCCATGGATTGATCCAGACGCCTTCTTTTCTCATTCGGGACATCAAACACCGACATTTGCAAAAAATCATTGGGCACCAGCTCAGACACGCGAACTCCCATGCCGCGCAGCGCTTCACCGGTCCAGATTTCCTGCATCAGCGCATCGGCTGCAAGAAATATCCTGTAGGTATCATCCATGGCGACGCA
Source organism: uncultured Ruminiclostridium sp. (assembly GCA_964450305.1). GTDB lineage: Bacteria > Bacillota > Clostridia > DSM-8532 > DSM-8532 > JAAYJG01. The sequence goes on along the minus strand of CAYVFB010000111.1, from coordinate 1,405 downwards.
ATATTTACGCTGATGGGATTTGCCATTCAGTTCAGAGTTACGCAGGTAGACCGAAACAAGCTTTGCGCAAAATCCGGCCTGGCGCAGCCGCATGCAAACCATTTCGCACAAGGACAACAGAACCTTCCGGGCTTCGGACAGGGTATCCACATCAAAGGGAATGGTACTGGAATTGCCGATGCCTTTGATGGGTGGACGGGCGTCTTGCGCAACGGGGCTGTCTTCAATTCCATTGGCATAATCCTGGATCAATTTGCCCCAGCTTTTTAGGGAATATTTCAGCAGCTCGGGATCTGCCTTCGCCAAATCACCTATTGTGAAGATGTTCAGCCGATATAGTTTGGGGGCCGTAGCCCGTCCCACCATGAACAGCTCACCCACCGGCAGAGGCCACATTTTTTCCGGGATCTCTTCCGGAAAAAGCGTATGCACCATGTCGGGCTTCTTAAGCTCTCCTGCCATTTTCGCCAGGAGCTTGTTGTTGGAAATACCTACATTTACGGTAAAACCCAACTCATCCTTTATTCTGTTTTTCAGCCGGCTGGCAGCCTTTACAGCATCACCATGGACTGCTTCCATCCCGGTGTAATCCAGAAAGGCTTCATCAATACTGTATACCTGAATTTTAGGAGAGAAATCATGAAGAATACTCAACATAGCATTGTGACACATCATATACAGATGATATCGTGCCGGTGCCACAACCAGCTTCGGGCACTTCTGCCGGGCGGAGAAAAGGGTTTCGCCGGTGTGAATGCCAAACTTCTTCGCCGGAATGCTTTTAGCCAGCACAATACCATGCCGGCTTTCCTCGTCACCACCAACCACAGACGGGATATCGCGAAGATCAACCGCGGCGCCTCGCTGCAGGCGATATACGGCTTCCCAGCTTAAATACGCGCTGTTTGCGTCAATATGCATGATGATTTTATCCATAAAAGCTGTCCCCCTCCTCATTCTAAAACAGAACATGCGTTCCTGTAAAGAGGAATGATTTGGATTATGAAACCCATCCCGAGCGCAGCGATGTCATCCTGCTGGGTAAACATACCTGGCGGCTTATTTTCGTTGATAAATCGCCGGCAGGATGTTACACTATTGACGTTGTAAACTTATGTTTTCGTGGATGAATGATGAACAGGGAGCAAATGTATGTGAATAAAAGGGTGCAAGCCAAACGCTTTTTTGCGGGCGATTTAATAATATTTTTAACAATTCTGCTTCTTGCCGTCGGGTCCTTTTTATTGATCAATATCAGATCGTCCGATGGAAAGCTGCTGGCTGTCATCACGCAAAACGGCACTGAACGTTACAGAATTGCTCTTGAAGAAGTGACAGACAAAATAGAGATTGAAATAGATGGAAGTTATGACGAGCTTCTCGTTGCTGAAAATGGCAGAATCCG
>CAYVFB010000110.1:0-9636 GCA_964450305.1 uncultured Ruminiclostridium sp. | reverse complement strand
GCGGCAAATATCAAATTTGCCGCTTCCTTATTGAATTTTATCATGCCAACACCCAAAATTTGTCCAGGCCGAATGGTATATTCAATGAGCGCTTGCGCGAATTGTGCGCCAAAACGCGGGCGCTGAAAGCGCCTTCAGGGGGAGTGTTCCTCGGCTGGAGCCTGCGGTACACTCCCGACTTGCGCGTTTTGTGTGCAACTAGTTCATAACTGTCTCTGACAGTTATGAACGGTCCGCGAGCCAGGTTGCATGGGCGAGCAGCAAGCTTTAGCTTGCGACCAGCCTCCTTCAGTGGGGGATTGAAACCCGCCACTGAAGGTAAAATCGGTTTATCCCCCGACGCGCGTTTTTTGCCTGAAGGGCAAAAATACGCTCTGAGGCAGGGGTCTTAGGAGCATTTGATAAAAAATAGTTGCAACCTACTGGGTCATTAAAATGAAGTTTTTGAATAAGATGTTTTTCTTTTGTTCATACTAAATCCTATCAAATCCCCGAAAAGCATTGCAATTCGACATCAAGTATGATGTACTAAGGAGTATACATAGCACAACAGTATTGGGGGGAAACCTATGACTAATGAACCTGAAAGGTGGTCGAGCCTTGAAGAGGTTGCTGATCATCTCGGTGTAAGCAAGGACACCATTCGCAACTGGATAAAAAAAGACGCCATCCCACATCGCCGCATAGGCAAGCAGTATAAGTTCAAAATATCAGAAGTGGACGCTTGGGTTAATAGCGGCAAGAGTGCCGAAATTGAATAGGCTTTCGGTGGCGATCGACCAAAAGGCAGATATAAGCAGGTGGTAAAACTTTATGGATATAAATATGCAGTACAACGCTAGTCTGACGTCCGAGCAATTTTTGTTCTATGAGATAAGGATTGTTTCCAGGCAATACCTTGAGGGGAAACCGATTGACGAGATAATTGAATATATCAAACACGACAACCTGTTCCAGTATCCCACCGAACGGAAGATATCAGAGCTTGCACGAGCCTGCCACAGGAGAATTATTGCCCTCGGCAGCGAGAAACTGGTCTACGAATTGGCGAACGCACCTGTTGAAGTGGCAAAGCAGGTAAATCTCTATGCGATGATGCGATATAACCGCCTTGTGTGTGAATTTATGATCGACCTTATCGGTAACAAGTACCGTCAGCATGATTTCTCCTACACCAGGAAAGATATTAACGGATTCTTCTCACGGCTGCAGGAGCAAAACGATGATATTGCCGCCTGGAGCGACCAAACGATAAAAAAACTGAAGCAGGTATTGACCAAATGCCTTATTGAAGCAGGGATGCTCGACAGCTTCCATGCTAAAGAACTGAACCCCATTTTTATCAGCGCGGAGCTGGAAAGTGGGATCCGTGAAAATAACGATTTAACCGCCCTCCCGGCGTTTAACTGTTTCAGGTAGGAGTGTGAATATGGCTGATATTAAACAAGAACTGGATAAAATCAAAGCGCGGATCTCCGATCCAAATTTTCTCGCTAACAAGGGATTATCGAACGAGGTTGGGATACACGTGTTCAAATACGCACCACAGCATGAAATAATCGTCCGTGATTGCATTGAGCGGCTTGTCAATACTCCGTCGGATGTATATCGCATCGTCGAAAGAGATATGTACAAGATTCTGCTTGAAATTTTGCAGGAAAAACGAGTGCTTGGATCCGTGCCGGATCTGGAAGAAAAAAAAGGCAAGGACTACCTCCTTGATAAGCTGCAAAAAATAGCCACCCCGGCGGCTTTTCTTGCGAAGCTGCAATATGAGCCGCACAAACGGGGTGATGTGATGTTTTTAACGGGCATTGGGAAAGTATTCCCCTTTATGAGGGCGCATAAAATGCTCGATAGCATGCAGCAGGTATTCTCGGATATACCCATTGTAATGTTCTATCCGGGAGAATTTAACGGGCAAAACTTAATTCTGTTTGAAAAGTTCAATGACGGGAATTATTACCGGGCATTCAATCTAATTTAATCGGAGGGAAAGCTCATGAAGATTCAAAGTATGTTTCAAAAGGACATCAACCGTGATATCAACGGCGTTATTAAGGTGGCACAGGATGATGAGCAAAGCCTCGTGCAGGAACTTAGCGAATACATCATCACCAGGGAATTGCGTCGACATTTCAGCACTTTCTTCGATAACTACTCAAAGGCTATCGACCACCCCACGGATAAAATCGGAGTCTGGATTTCGGGCTTCTTCGGAAGTGGTAAATCTCATTTCCTTAAAATCCTGTCCTACCTTTTGTCGAACACGATGGTTGGCGGCAGATCGGCAGTAGATTTCTTTAAAGACAAGTTTGACGACCCTATGATGTACGCTACTGTAGTACGCTGCACGAATATCCCAACAGAATCCATCCTTTTCAATATCGATATCGAAGGCCCCATTCAAAAAGATAAAACGGCGGTTCTCAGGGTGTTCGCCAGGGTGTTTTACAATCATCTTGGCTTCTATGGCGAAGACTTGAAAATAGCGAAACTCGAACAATTCGTTGACGCACAGGGAAAGACTGAAGAATTCCGCTCGGCGTTTAAACAGGTTAATGGCGCTTCATGGTTGGAAAGTCGTGATTCCTATGCTTTCTTTGAGGATGACATCGTGTCCGTGCTGCAAAGTGTTCTGGGAATGAGCGAAGTTGCGGCCCGTAACTGGTTCAATGGCGAAGAGAACACCGATATGAGCATAAAACAGCTGGTTGAGGAAATCAAAGCCTATGTTGACAGCAAGGGAAAAGATTTTCGCCTGCTTTTCTGTGTAGATGAGGTTGGGCAATACATCGGTGATGACAGCGACCTGATGATAAACCTGCAATCCATTGTCGAGGAGGTTGGCAGCAAGTGCCGGGGCAAGGTTTGGGTAATGGTCACGAGCCAGGAAGCCATCGACTCTGTGGTGAAAATAAGCGGTGATGATTTCTCTAAGATTCAGGGGCGTTTCAATACCCGCCTTTCGTTGTCCTCTGCTTCAGTAGATGAAGTAATAAAAAAACGTATCCTCGAAAAAACCGAAGATGCCGACAGACTTCTTCGCCTTGTTTACGACAAAGAACATGCCGTTCTGAAAAACCTATTTACGTTTACTGATGCAGTACTGGATATCAAGGGCTATGCAGACGGAGCGGAATTTTCCGCTACATACCCCTTTGTGCCTTACCAGTTTATTATTATTCAAAAGGTACTCGTTGAGATACGTAAGCACGGCAATTCCGGCAAACACCTGTCTGGTGGGGAGCGTTCAATGCTATCCGGCTTCCAGGAAGCCGCGCAGAAGGTACAGGATAAAGATGAGAATGCCATAGTGCCGTTCTCGCTCTTCTACGATACGGTTCACACTTTCCTTGAAGGGGCGATACGGCGCGTAATAGACCGCTGCCAAACTGCCGCTGATAAACATGATGGTTTGGAACAACGTGATGTTAGTGTCTTGAAGCTACTTTATTTGGTACGCTATATTGATGATTTTAAAGCGAATATCGATAATATTGCCATTCTGATGATAGATGATATCCGAACCGACAAGATAAACCTCCGCCGTGAAATTGTCACTTCATTAGAGCGGTTGGCAGCACAGAATTATGTCGCACGTAATGGCGATACCTACTCGTTTTTAACAGACGAGGAACAAGAAATCACAAACGATATCCGTAAAACAACGGTTGACAGCGCATCGATCGTTGCGGAAATCGGGCAAACAATATTTTCTGATATTTACCCTACAAAAAAGTATAAGTACAATAAATACGACTTCGCCTATGATCAATACATTGATGATACTATTGTCGGTGCTGCGGCGGGTGGTGTTCGGCTGCGTTTCATCACCGTCGCCAATGACTATTACAATGCCCCCGAAGCAAAGTTCATTATGGATTCACAAGCCAATAACGAAGCGATTGTCCTTCTTTCAAGCACGGTACAATACTTTGAAGAACTTGAAACTGTCGCGAAGATCCGCAAATACATTAAGCAGAAGAATGTGTCTCAGTTGCCCGGGAGCATACAGGATATTATCCGCAAGCGCCAGTCTCAGGCACGTCTGCTTGAAGAGAGTACCAGAAAGCAGATTGAAAAAGCAATCGTGGATGGGAAATTCTATGTCTGTGGTGAAAAGGTGGAAATAAAACACGGTGACGCAAGAAGCAAGCTTGACGAAGCAATGAGACAATTGATCCAGAGTGTTTATTCCAAACTTGATTTTGTGAATGTGTTCAGGGAAAACGATGCCGATATTCTGCAAGTACTCAATGGAGAACCTGAACAAATAAGCCTTGCGGGGCAGGGGGCAAATAATGAGTTTGCCTTAAATGAAGTAAGCCAGTGGCTTGAAGAGCGCTATATCAGCCACGTGCCCGTTTCGATGGGCGATGTGCAGCGACGCTATCAGGCCATACCGTATGGTTGGCGTGAGGTGGATATTGCTGCTATTATCGCAAGACTGATTGTTTCACAGAAAATTGAGATCCGATATGGCGGTGCAGTTGTTGGGAAGGATGACAGAAACCTTGTCGGCTATCTGCGCAAAAAAACAGAAACAGAAAAAGCGAATGTAAGCCGCAGAATTGCTCCGAGCGAAGAACTGATGCGCAAAAGCATCGTCTTCCTTCGCGACTGGCTTGGTCAGATGGGCATCCCCGAAGATGAAGACGGTCTGATTAACTTTGTGAAGGATACACTTGAACCAAAGCTTGAGCATTATGAAAGATTGATTGTGGAATATCATACAGATCGTTATCCTCAAAAAGAAGTGGTTATTACCGCCCGAGATCTTATCAGCGATATCCTTTCACAGAAGCGGGATAATGTAGCCCTGCTTACACGTATGATTGCCAGGCAGGATGACCTGCGTGACAGCTCGGAAGATATGGAGGAGGTTGAGACCTTCTTCAAGTCGCAACGGGCGATATTTGACGCTGCCAGACATTTGCAGAACGACTTGCATAACGAACGATATTATTTTACGACGGAGGCTGACGTCACAGATAAGATCATGGAAATATCCAATATTCTTGAGATGGAGAAGCCTTATACCAGAATCAGAGAACTCTCCGAACTGATGCAGGACACCAAAGCTGCCTACGGATCACTTCTTGAGCAAAAAAGAGAGGAAGTGCTTGGCATCATAACGCAGTGCATGGGTGATGTCCATACATTGGCAGGTGTTGCAAGCCGGGCAGAGGATGAAGTGAAGAAGTCTGATGTCCGCTTTACAGAATATAAGCAGAAAGTGGCGGACGCAACAAGCCTCACAGTGCTTGATGCGATGATCACGCAGCTGCTGAACTACAAAGACCAGGTATGCAAGCGGATTGAAGCGATTCTGTATGATAGTCCTGGAGAGAGTGGTGTTAAACCGAAACCCAGGAAAATAGTACAAATGCGCCGTTATGATGTGTTCCCTGTGAAGCGGCTGACCACACGTGATGAAGTTGAACAGTATCTCGATGGGATCCGTAAAAAACTGTACGACACACTTGAGGAAAACGATGGTATACAGATTAACTGAACGAGGATGTGAACCATGAACAAAAACGCTATACAGAAATATGCAATTTGCGCGCGGAACGAGCTTATTGAGCAGGTGAAACAGCGTGCTTACCAATATGGCATCAGCGAGAAGGGCTATGGTGACGAGAACGCAACCGTAATTTCCGGGCGTGTACTGAAGGCTGATGAGAAGCAGCAGCGTCAGTCATTTGTTGAAAAAATAAAGAAATCCGGTTACCAGCAAGCCGTTGAGGAAGTGGCGTACACTTGGTTTAACCGATTTGTTGCCTTGCGGTATATGGAGGTAAACGACTTTTTACCAACCCATGTCCGAGTCTTTTCAGACCCGAGCGGAAGTTTTAAACCGGAAATCCTCACGAATGTTTTGCATGTCGATCTTCCGGGCCTGGACAGGGCAAAAGTGTCTGATCTGCTGAATGCTAATGCAACGGAAGAGCTTTATCGCTATATACTGCTGACACAGTGTAACGCTCTGAATGAATTACTACCGGAGATGTTCGAACGCATGGGAGCCTATACCGAAATGCTCCTTCCAAACAACATTTTAAAACAAGACAGCGTTATCGGCAGGCTGGTGAACGACATTCCTGAGGAAGATTTCCGCGATGCAGTGCAAATTATCGGCTGGATGTATCAGTATTACAACACAGAGCCGAAACAGGAAGTGTTCGACAGCCTTAAGAAGAACAACAAAATTACAAAAGAAAAAATCCCAGCCGCAACACAGCTTTTTACACCGGACTGGATTGTGCGGTATATGGTGGAGAACTCACTGGGGCGCATTTGGCTTGAATCTCACTCAAACAGTCAATTGCGAGAGAGTTGGAAATACTACCTCGATGAGGTGGAGCAAACACCGGAGGTCACCGAACGCTTGCGCGTTCTGCGCATGGAGAATGCAGTGAAGTCGCCGGAAGATATCAAGGTTATCGATCCCTGTATGGGAAGCGGCCATGTTTTGGCATATGCCTTTGACGTACTGATGCAAATCTACACCTCGGAGGGTTATTCCGAGCGTGATGCAGCGAAACTGATACTGGAAAAGAACCTGTATGGTTTGGAAATAGACCGCCGCGCCTATCAGCTATCGTACTTCGCCTTGATGATGAAAGCACGGCAATACAATCGACGAATTTTGACTCTTGGTGTGCGTCCACAGGTATATGAACCAACGGGCTACGCTGACGGGATGGAATATGGCTCACTTATACGCGTGGATAAACTCGAACCAATTCCAGAACAGTTAAAGGACCAGCAAATGACGCTGTTTGCGAATAACTACGAAACAAAACTGAATGCCTGGAACTTCCGAAGATTGCTTGCACAGAAATATGATGTGGTTGTAACAAACCCGCCGTATATGGGGAATAAGGGACTTAACCCAAAACTGAGTGAATATTTGCAGACAAACTATACCGATTACAAGAGCGATACATTCTCTGCATTTATTATCCGTTGCGGTGAAATGGCAAAACCGAACGGTTTTGTTGGTATGTTCTCCCCGTATGTCTGGATGTTCATCCAAAGCTACGAGAAACTCCGTAACAACCTTTACAGCACGAAGAACATTACAACGCTGATACAGTTTGAGTACTCGGCGTTTGAGGAAGCGACCGTTCCAGTTTGTTCGTTTGTCTATCGGAATACTAAGACAGATGAAAACGGCGGCTATTTCCGTTTGGTGGATTATCGCGGTGGTATGGAAATTCAACGGCAGAAGTATCTTGAAGCAATTAGAAATCCTCATTGTGGATACTTTTTTACCGCTGCCGCCAGTAACTTCACAAAGATACCCGGTAGTCCTGTGGCGTATTGGGTTAGGGAGAATATATTAAAAACTTTTGAAAACGGAAGGCTGCTCGGAGATATTTCAAGACCTCGTGTAGGTCAGAATACTGGCGACAACGCACGATTTTTACGATTATGGTTCGAAGTATCTTCGCAGGATATTACTTTCGGTTTAACTCACGACGAACTGAAGACGGCTAAATATAAGTGGCTTCCATACAACAAGGGCGGCGATTTTAGGAAGTGGTACGGGAACCAGGAATACATTGTGAATTGGGCAAATGATGGAGAAGAAATCAAGGCATATGCGGTTATTCGCAACGATGGGAAGCATTGGTCCCGATATATCCAGAATGTGCAATATATGTGTGAGCCCGGCATAACCTGGACTTTTATTTCGAGCAGTAAATTCGCAACCCGTTATTTACCTGTTGGTTTTATCTGTGATGTGGCTGGTTCAGCGATATTCCCACAAGACCCGTATATTGATTATTTACAAGGGTTTCTAAATACAGAGATTTGTTTTCAGTTGTTAATGTTAATGAACCCAACTCTCAACTTCCAAGCGGGTAATATTGCAAGCTTACCTATAATGGAAGCCAACATTGAAGAAGTTAATTCGCTTGTTCAAAACAATATCTCCATCTCGCGTACGGATTGGGACTTATTTGAAACATCGTGGGATTTCAAGCGGCATCCGCTGATTTCCGGTGAGCGAACAATAGCGGATGCATTCGGCAAGTGGGGGTGTGAGGTAAGAAAAAGGTTCGAAACTATTATGACCAATGAGAAAGAGCTTAATCGCATCTTTATTAACACTTATGGCTTACAACACGAACACATGCCAGCTTTGGAGGACAAAGACATCACCGTCAGCAGCATTTTTGACAGTAAAGACGACATCCCTGAAACGATGAAAGGCAGTAAATATGCGCTGACTAAAGCAGATGTGATAAAGTCATTTATCAGCTACGCCGTGGGCTGTATGTTCGGGCGGTACTCGCTGGACACGGAGGGGCTTGCCTATGCGGGCGGCTGCTGGGATGTGGGGAAATACCGTTCATTTATACCTGACAAGGACAATATCATCCCCATCAGCGATGATGAGTATTTCGATGACGATATGGTGGGGCGGTTCGTGACGTTTGTGAAAACAGTATACGGTGCGGACACACTTGAAGAAAATTTGAAATTCATTGCCGATGCCCTCGATGGCAAGGGTACTCCACGAGAAGTTATACGAAACTATTTCCTGAACGATTTCTACAAAGACCACCTGAGAATATATCAAAAGCGCCCAATTTACTGGCAGTTCGATAGTGGAAAAAAGAATGGGTTTAAAGCGTTAATCTATATGCACCGATATTCGCGGGATTTACTAGCAAAACTGCGTACAGACTACGTCCACGAACAACAGGAACGTTACCGCACCCAGCTTTCGCATATTGCAAGTGCGCTGAACACCGCCATCGGTGCGGAACGGGCAAAGTTACTGAAACAGCAGGGAAAACTGACTGAGCAAGCGCTGGAGATTGGCAGGTATGAAGAAAAGGTTCACCATCTCGCAGACCAGAATATTACAATAGACCTCGACGATGGCGTGAAGAACAATTATGAGATTTTCGCAGACGTTCTGGCGAAGATATAGTGGAAATTACGATGAAGTCAGATAAATCGAAGTGAAAACATGCAGATAAAACAACCTTACCAATAAAACCTCCCTGCAAAATTTGCATTTATCAACTCGCTTATGACAATAGCTGTAAATCAGATTAAGTAAGAGGGCATGAAACATGAACAAAAACGCTATTCAAAAATATGCAATTTGGGCGCGGAATGAGCTTATCGAACAGGTGAAACAGCGTGCTTACCAATATGGCATCAGTGAGAAGGGCTGCGGTGACGAGAACGCAACCATAATTTCCGGGCGTGTACTGAAGGCTGATGAGAAGCAGCAGCGTCAATCATTTGTTGAAAAAATTAAGAAATCCGGTTACCAGCAAGCCGTTGAGGAAGTGGCGTACACTTGGTTTAACCGATTTGTTGCCTTGCGGTATATGGAGGTAAACGACTTTTTACCAACCCATGTCCGAGTCTTTTCAGACCCGAGCGGAAGTTTAAAACCGGAAATCCTCACGAATGTTTTGCATGTCGATCTTCCAGGTCTGGACAGGTCAAAAGTGTCTGATCTGCTCAACACCAACGCCACTGAGGAGCTTTATCGCTATCTTCTGCTGACACAGTGTAACGCACTGAATGAATTACTACCGGAGATCTATGAACAAGGGAAGCCAATAAACGATTATGCTATTGTATTTGAAGGTTTAA
>CAYVFB010000109.1:0-9669 GCA_964450305.1 uncultured Ruminiclostridium sp. | reverse complement strand
AACCTTATCACTACGTGATAAGAACCTTGTAACGGTGTGTTGCGATTGCAAGCAATCGCTTCTCTTGTTATAATAAACGTATCTTAATCAACGAGAATGAGGTGTCGGATGGAGAACATTAAGATCTACCGGGTTCGATTCATACCCCAGGAAGAGGTGGATATATCCGGGGATGAAATTCTTTTTCTGGATGAGCACAAAATGATCACCCGGTGGGATCCCATACATCCGAGAAACGATTTCGCAAAGGGTTATTCCTGTAGCTATTTAAAGGAAGGCTATAAGGTCAGCAAGGTGATGAACGCGGCCAGGGAAGTAAAATACTGGTACTGTGACATCATTCATGTGGAAGTGAAGGAAAACGGAAAGCTGTACAGGCTCATTGACCTGCTGCTGGACGTAAAGGTCATGCCGGATGGCCGTGTCATCGTGATGGATATGGATGAACTGGCTATGGCCATAGAGCAGAAGCTGATCACACAGGAACAGGCAAACCAATCACTGCGACAGTGTGATCAATTACTGAAAAGGGTATATTCGGGTGAATTGATTCAACAGGCAGAAGATATTTTCAGCCGATACTGTGAATAGGTGATTGATGTGAGAGATCCCACAGACGTTTATATGCAAGCCAGAAAGCTGGCCTTAAAAGAATATTCCAACTATATTTCCCAGGGGCACAATGGGTACCTTCCCTATCTGGACGGAATCCTGGAAAACATTGATTTTGTTTCAGAGGTTGATCTTGGCCTGCTCGATCTGCCGATGAAAAAAATTAAGGGTACCTATACCTATATGCGCAGTACCTCTTTTGCCCGTAATTTTATGCCTTTGATGGATATAGAAACTGAGTTTTCTACAAAGTGGGAAGCGGTTTACAGAGCGCAGGTCACAGTGGGGCTTCGAGATGCCATCAAGGTTTATGAGTACTTGAACTGGTTTTATGTGATCGAAGGGAACAAACGTGTCAGTGTTCTAAAATATCTGGATGTTTTCAGTTATCCTGCCCACGTGATTCGTATGATCCCGAAATACGATGAGCAGAACAAGGATATCCGCATTTATTATGCCTTTCTGAAGTTTTTCAAGCATACTAAACTGAACACGATCTGGTTCTCCGAGGAAAAACGCTTTGGTCAACTGTGGAAACTGATCCGCAACTACGAACCCTCCAACAGAATGGTTAAAAAGGAGGAGCGGTTTAAATACTTCCAGAGCGCGGTTTACGGGGTATTCAGGAAGGTTTATCTCGAACTGGGCGGTCAAAACCTGCCCATCACAACCGGGGACGCGTTTTTGGACTATATAAAGATCAACGGGGTGCCCGATCAGTTCTTTGAGGATGAACTGCGGCCTTCCCTGAAACGATTTATTGTTGAGCTGGATTATTATAAACAGACAGAGGATATCGAAGTTCAGACAGAACCCGTCGTCCCGGATGAAAGGAATATTTTCGACCGTCTGACATCTGTCATCCGCCCTGAAAGCAAGATCAAGGTTGGCTTTGCGCTGGCAAAGGATATTCTTACCTCCAGCTGGACCTATGCTCATGAGCTGGGGCGAATGCACCTTGAAAGAGTGATGGCGGATCAGGTTCAAACCCTTACGGTCAATCAGGTTCCGGAAACGACGGAAGCTTATCATTCCCTGCTGCAGCTTGTCAATCAGGGATGTCAGGTGGTTTTCACCACAAGCCCGGCCTTTATCAATGCAACCCTGAGAATCGCCATGGAGTATCCGGGCATTGTTTTTTTGAACTGTTCAAACCTTTATTCCTTCAAGCATGTGCGTACATATTTCGGAAGGATTCATGAGCCGCGTTTTTTGTCGGGGATCATTGCAGGCACTTTGACAAGGGCAGACAGGCTGGGTTACATCGCTACCTGTCCCACGGCCGAAGTGATCAGCGGTGTGAATGCTTTTGCGCTGGGGGCAAAGATGGTAAACCCCCGCACCGAAGTATTTCTGGAGTGGACGGGAGACTGGGACAATCAGGAGAGCTCTGTTCAAGCGGGAACACGCCTCACAAAATCAGGGGTGGATATCATTTCACACCATAATACGCTGGCCAATCGGAAATTTTCAAGGGAATACGGGGTGTACACTTTTACCTGCAATATTCAGGACGGGGCTTGTACACCGGATCGTTATCTGGCTGTTCCGGTATGGAACTGGGGGATCTTCTATGAAAAGATGGTGCGCAGTATTTTAGGAGGAATGACACGGCCTGCGGTTGAGAATTCAGGTAAAAAACAAACGTCAAATTACTGGTGGGGAATGGACTCGGGCATTCTGGACTTTTTCTATTCAAGAAAACTGGTTCCGATACACACCCAGAAACTGATTAGTCTGGTCAGGGACGCTATCATTGACGGGAGCTTTCAAGTATTTGCCGGCCCGTTGATTGACCAGAATGGAATCGTTCGAATTGCAGACAAAAAAGCAGCCACGCGGGAAGAAATTCTCTCCATGGGTTGGCTGCTTGATTTTGTTCACGGTGAGATCCCCAATGCGGCTCAGAATCTACAGTCAGAGTTATCCACCGGCAGGCTTTAGTGTGTCATTGGGGACGGTTCTTACTGACACATCACTTTATACCCTGGCAGAAAGACGGTCTTGTATCAATGGGTACGGTTCTTTGTGAATACATTTGTGCTAGTCGGGTGGTCGACTAAATGTCCATGATGTGGTATCCAAAGCCGTTTACAATAGTGGTTTTATTGTAAGTTTGCATCCGTTGCTGCCTGCCGTAATCCAGATGCATATGGCCATGCAGCATGAACTTCGGCTGATACTTGTCCAACAAAAGGTTAAAGCTCATAAACCCCTGGTGGCACAGATCCTTCCCATCACCGATCCCAAAGGCGGGTGCGTGGGTCACAAGAACATCGAACCCCTTGTGCTTATGGATGGCCCCCTTCAACTTCCGTATGCGTTTGTCCATTTCCTTCTCGGTATACTGATGCGCCCGGCCGCTGTATTTCATACTGCCGCCCAGCCCCAAAAACCGGATCCCCTTATACTCCACAATGGTGTCCTCGATTGAGTCACAGCCTTCAGGAGGGTGGTGCAGGTAGATAGTATCATGATTTCCGTGGACATAGAAAAGGGGCTTGCTGATCATGGTCACCAGAAAAGAAAGATAGCTGGGCTGGAGATCTCCGCAGGAGATAATCAACTCCACACCCTTAAAGCGTTCGGGATCAAAATGATCCCATATAAAATCGTTTTCCTTGTCTGCAACCAGTAATATTCTCATTTGTACCCCCAGTTCGTTTTTATCTAAAATCTGAAAAACCAGTTGTGCCAATAAAGAACCTTCCCGGATTAAAAGTGAAACTTTTTCTGCAGATAAACCCGGAATTCTTCGTTACGCTGCACAAAGAACAAAAATATTGATATCGGTAAAAGCACAGCTGCTACAATTAAGGACCAGAACAGTGAGATTTGATGAAACACGAAACGATTGACAAAAATCTCGGTCCCGATGCAAAAAAGGCTTAAGGCCAGGAAGATCAAGCCCAGAAAAGCCGTACCCTGAATACGACGCGAAAAAAGAACCACAGTTGCAGCCAAAACAGATAATAATGTCAGAATAGGTATGGCTAGTTCAAAAAACCATATGGTTTTGGTGGCCTGTTCAATGAGATACAGAAACAGAGCCGTGCTGATATATCCGATAATCACGATAAAAACGGGGTTTCTATTGCTGAAAAGGAAAGAAAGCAAAAAGTAAACCCAGATCAACAACAGGGAAGCCACGGGATAAACAGACCAGGATAAAAAACCACCGGAATAAACGTCCAAAGAGACCAGAAAAATGATGACGGAATAGATGTCAATGGTGACTACCTTCATAAAGCTGTAACGCTTCATCAGGGCAGGGTAGGCCATTAAGATCCAAACCAGCAGCAGGGAAGCCGCCGGGTAAAATGACCATGTGATGGTGCTGTGGCGGCGAATATCGATCATCAGGCAGATGATGATCGGAATGATCAAAATAAAGGTCATCAGATAAACGAAAGCCTTGCTTGGGACCAGGTTCACATGTTTCGGCCGTGGTCTTTGTACCCGCTCAGGGTAACGCTTTAGCGTTTGTTCATCCACATCCTCCGGATAATATACCGGGGTGCTGCACAAGGGACAGGATTTCAGATCCCGTTCAAGCTCCACTCCGCATTTAACACAATATGCCACAGGCATCACCTCTCATATATTGCTTTCGATCGTGACGTGAATTCCCATCTTCACAAGCTTCGTGAAAAATTCTCTCTCCAGCTCCGGGTCACGAACCAAACGGCCAAAGGAGATATATAGCTTGTCTTTAAAACCCGTGACTGAACAGCCTGTTTTATTGATGGGTCCAGGCCCCGGGATAAAATCAATTCTTTCCACAAATTGCTCCATCCCGGCGGGCATTGTAATCAGACCCAGGTTGGAAATGGTACCGGAGCACAGGTTTTCTCCAAGCCTCTTATATAACATCGGAACAAAAAGCTTTTTCAGAAACAGCGGAAGCACACGAACAAGCAAATTCCGCTGTCCGCCGACATTGCGGCTCAGCTGGCGGCTGATGGACTTCTCGTTGATCTCAGTCATCATGCTCAGGCTTACGATTTTCAGTATTTCATCAAAGGTGTACTCCCCCAGCCGGGGATCGATTTTTGGAATGACAAAAAGAGAGAAATTCCGCATGGTCTTTGTGGTATAGATATTGCGCATGTTAACCGGTACCTGTACCGCTATCGGTTTTTTGCGCCGGTTTTTCTTGACGTAATTGTTCTGCATGGCCTGCAAGGAATCGATATAGACTGCTGTTAACAAGACCGTCAGCGATACCTGCCTCTTTTTAGCTTCGGCCACAATATCCTTCAGTGATACAATCCCGCAAAGCACAAGGTATATTCCTTTTTTAACAAGCTTCCCCCTTGGATGGAAAGCAGCTTCACTGGAATCGGGGAGGGGAAGGGCAGGTTTGTAAAAACGGTGATAAGCATCTTCAAACTCGCCGGGATCAGGCTCTTCATCAATGGTCGGGATGCCTGTGCTGTCGGTCAGGTTCTTGCCGGTTTCCCTGAAATATTCATAAAGCAAGGCCTTCAGGAACGTAACTCCACCGGTGCCATCGGTGAGAACATGACAAAATTCAACGGAGATTCTCTGGTTGTAATACCTTACCCGGAACAAAAAATTTCGGTTCATAATGGGAGAAAGACGGCCGTTCGGGTATTGGACATCTTTTTCCACCTTCGGCGTTTTTGGGTTGTGCTCAAGGTAATACCAGAACAAGCCCCGGTTCAATTTAACCTTGTAATAGGGGAACCGTTGGATAATCTTCGTAAGCGATGCCTGTAAGGCAGAAGGATCGACCTTTTCCCGCAGCGTCGCCGAAAAACGGAACATGGTTGTTATCCTTTCCGACTGAATGGAAGGGTATAGGATGGCGGCATTATCCAAACGGTACCAGCCCGGTTGCTTCTTTCCGGGTTCTTGAGCTTTCATGGACAGTCCTTTCCGGGACAGGCATCCCAGAGCTTTCTGATAATATCATGCATCTATGTTTAATGGGTGGCTCCATGCTGGATTTTACAGAGTAAAATCCTTTACTTAACGAGTCGATTGATGGGATCGTTCCAGTATTGGGTTATCCGATAGATATCCTTTACAAAAACTACGTTCTGCATGCAAAAAAGTCGGTTTTGAAGGGCACTGATCCATATTTACCACCCAATGGCCAAACATCACCAACTGCAATAACAATATACCATTATCACAGGCACGATGCAAACCATGCTGCAGGAAAAAACCAGTAAAGTATGACTTCGGTCTGCACAGGGAAAACCGGACTGCTCCCGGTAAATGAGAAATGAAAGCTGGCGGGCTTCACGAAATGAATGGAGAGTTTCCTAAATCGCGGTGTCCCGATACAGAATTTTATACTGGCTCATATAAAGATGATAATAATCACCTTGCTGCAGCATCAGTTCTTCATGGCTGCCGGCTTCATTGATTTGCCCTTTGGAGATATGAAAAATGCGGGTGGCATTGACAATAGTGGACAGCCTGTGTGCGATGATAAAGGAGGTTCTGCCCTGCAGCAGCCGGTTAAGCGCCATCTGCAAAGCTTTTTCAGTCCTTGTGTCGATGGAGGATGTGGCTTCGTCGAGAATGAGTACCTTCGGATCCGACAGCAGTGTTCTGGCAAAGGAAATCAGTTGGCGCTGTCCGACTGAAAGCCTGGAGCCGCGCTCATTTACTTCGGTTTGATAACCGTTTTCCATCTCCATGATAAACTCATGGGCCATGACCTCTTTCGCAGCCTGAATAACATCCTCGTCGGAAGCGTCCGGTCTGCCATAACGAATATTCTCCATGACCGTACCCGAGAAAATAAAGGTATCCTGCAGCATGACACCAATCTGATTCCGCAGCGATTCCAGCGTCACCTTTGAGGTGTCGTGACCGTCCACAAGGATTTTGCCCTCGCTGATATCATAGAACCGGCTAAGCAAATTGATGACAGTCGTCTTACCTGATCCGGTGGGGCCGACCAGCGCGATGGTTTCTCCGGGTTTAACGCGGAAGCTGATATCCTTCAGAACAGGAATATTCTTTTCATAACTGAAAACGACATGCTCAAATTCAACTTCACCTCTGATCGGCGGCAGAGCATAGGCGTCATCGGCATTTTGAACCGCGACGGGTTCATCCAGGGTTTCAAATATTCTTTCCAGGTATGCCGCAGCCACAATAATTTGGTTGTAAAAATTGCCGAGGTTCGTAATGGGCGCCCAGAAATGGCTGATGTAAGATGAAAAGGCTACAAAGTCTCCTACTGAAATTCCGGCACCGGAGATCCACATCACACCGGCAATGTACATGGCTGATATCGTCAGTACGGAGATGTTCTCAGTGGCAGGCCACAAAAGAATGTTTGCCTTGATGGCGGATATCCACGAAGTGCGGCATTCCTCGCTGGTGGTGCGGAATATCTTTTCGTTTTCCTCCTCACGGGCAAAGGACTGGGTTACCTTAATCCCACATAATGATTCATGCAGATAGGCGTTCATATTGGATTGTTTTCGGCTGACCTTCTGCCAGCGCACGCGCTGAATGTTTTTCAACACATACAGAACTACCAGCAACAGCGGTACACCCGCCAGGCTGACAAGGGTCAGCCTTACATTCATCGACAGCATGAAGCCGATGATCAGAATCAGACTGGACATGTCGGTCATCATGTTGATAATGCCATTTTGCAGCAGGTCATTCAATGAGTTTACATAATTTACAACACGGATGATGATCTTGCCGTGGGGCCGGCTGTCATAATAAGTAAAAGAAAGCTTCTGCAAGTGCAGGAACAGGTCCCGCCGAAGGCTGGCGATAACATTCTGGGCAATCTTTGACATGCTCCTGATCCGGTAGCGCAAACAAACCATGCTAACAAAGATCGAAACAAGGAACAGCAATGACACAAGCAGCAGCTGGACCGTATTTCGGGAAGGAATGATCTCGTTGATGGCTGTGCGCATCAGGTAAGGCCCCAGTAACGTTGCCAGATTTGACAGAATCATCATCACCAGCGTTGCTGCGATGTCCTTTTTATATGGCCGGATATAGGCCCAAAGACGCTTGAGGTGATTTATATTAAACTCACTTTCCAGGGTTTCATCTACATCGAACTTATTTCTTGCCATTTAGCTCACCTCCCCGCCAAATGGGGCAATAGAATTGAAATCCCCCATCTGATTGATATACACATCATAATAAAGGCCCTTCAATTGAATCAGCTGCTGGTGAGTCCCCTTTTCCACAATCCGTCCCCTATCCATGACGAAGATTTGATCCGCGCTCATCACAGAGGAAATCCGATGAGTGATCATGAGTGTGGTTCTTTTGCGATTTAATTTTTCAAGAGCTTTTTGTATTTTGAACTCGGTTTCGATATCCAGGCTGGAGGTTGTATCATCCAAAATCAAAATGTCAGGATCCTTTAAAAGCGTTCGAGCCAGCGCGATACGCTGCTTTTGGCCTCCTGACAGCCCCACGCCGCGTTCCCCGACGATGGTGTCATAGCCTTCAGGCAATTCCATGATAAAGTCGTGCGCTTCCGCGATATCAGCTGCCCGCCTGACTGCATCAAAGTCGGCGTTGGGCACACCATAGGCAATATTCCCCTCGATGGTATCGGTAAACAAAAAAACATCCTGCATCGCAATGGATATCCTGTTGCGCAGCATTTTTAAATCCATGTTCTTAACATTTACACGGTCGATCAGAACAAGCCCCTCATCGGCTTCATAAAACCTGAGAATCAGGTTCATCACGGTACTTTTGCCGGAACCGGTTGCACCAATGAAAGCAGCGGTTTGCCCAGGTTCTATGATGAAATTCACGTCATACAGAACAGGAGCGGTTTGATAACTGAAGCATACGTCCCTGAATTCGATTTTTCCCTTGATGTCCAGGTTATCCAGACGAATTCCCTCGTTTTTAATTTGGGGTTCGACGGCAAGCAGGTCCCGGATTTTCCCGCTCGATGCCTGAAAACGCTGATAATCGCTGGTGAGCCAGCCGATCATGCGCATCGGGATGGTAAACCTTTGGGCAAGACCCTGGAAAACCACCAACTCACCCACCGTTATGACATCTCTTAAAACAAGCCATCCTCCTACCAGGAGAATCAGGAAAAAAATCATGTTACACATGAAGTCCAGCAGTGGAAGGAATTTTTCCCAAAGCTTTGCGGTTTCAATGTTTCTATCCCGGTATAGTTCATTTTCCCGATCAAATTTTTGAATTTCGAATGCTTCTCTGGCAAACGCCTTTACAATCCGGTGACCGCTGACATTTTCCTGTACGGCGGTATTCAGCTTCGAAAACTGTTGGCGAACGGCTTGCATCGTAGGCAGGATCACTTTTCCGAACCGGGTGGTGATCATGAATGTGATGGGGGTCAGCAAAAAAATGCACAGGGCAAAAACGACGTTGATTTCAAGCATCATCCAGATGGAAAAGGCCAGAGTGACCATACCCTTGATGAACTGCGGAATGACATGAGCCATCGTATGCCGGACAGCATCCATATCTCCAGTCATTCTGGCCATGATATCTCCGGTTCGGTTTGTGTCAAAGAATGGGAAATCCTGTTGATTCAGCTTTTCATAGGTGGTTGTTCGAATCTCATGAATAACGTCCTGCGAAGCCTTTTCCTGCAGGTATTGCTGAACATAAGCAATTGCTGTCCGGAACAACGTCACTCCAATCAATGCCAATATCAGTGGTGTCAGAAGCTCGGTTTTTTGGTCTTTTACCACATCGTCCACCAATCGGCCCATGATCTTTGGGACATACAGGCTCAGGATTGAAAAAAAGGTCAGAAGAATCATTCCGGTGCCGTATACCCAGAGGTGTTTCCTTAAATAGCTCCAAAGCCATTTTATATTTGCCATAAAATGAACCTCCAACATACTCATTATAATGTCGAATTATCTGTTTGAAATAGTAGAACTTTATCATTTCATGGAGTTTATGATGATGAATATTTTCCCGGGAAAGTAATGCTACCTTTGAGCAGTAACGGTATAAGAACCTTACCGCATAGCGGTAAGAACCTTGTTGCAGTGTGATGGTTTTGCTAAAGCAAAACCTGCCGTTGCAATAAGA
>CAYVFB010000108.1:0-9783 GCA_964450305.1 uncultured Ruminiclostridium sp. | reverse complement strand
GGGTGGTAATCAAGGTCATAGCCATGATGGAAACGCCAAAGGATGCAGAGTACATGACTCCGGAGAATGTCTTTTTGTAAACATAAAAAATAAACAATCCAAGGCCAAAACTCAGCAGCATTGCAATCGCTACATCTAAAACAGAAAATTCTGTTGCCTTTTCTAAAAAACTTGATTTAAAAATGTCACTAAATGTCATACTCATCAACCTCCCATGGTTATCATTCTTGTTGCTGTATATTTGGAAAATGCGGCACTTCTTCTGCTGGAAAGAGACACCATGCCACGGATTATCTCGGGTAAGAAGCTGTCATATTTCACTTCGAGAATATAAATCCCCGTAATGGGTAAAGGAATGGGCTGCAGTTTCAGAAAATCATGGACATTGCTGCTTGTTCGAATGTCATAATCCAGGGTTATTCGTACATTGCCGAATGGGTAGATAAAAGCTTCCCGCTGATAGTCAACGATATTCTTCGCTCGAAGCTGCTGATAATGCATTTTGGTATATAGCTCCTGATACAGAGGATTCTCATTTTTTTTCAGCGCAGCAAGGTCTCCGTCAAGCAATGCTTTACATTCATCTGCCGTTATGATGGCACTGTGCTTAAAACAAAGGCCGTTTTTTTTGCTCTTTTTTTCAAGCCGGATAAAGGATATGTCATCATTGTAAAGACGCAAGCGGAACTTTTCCCGCTCATTGACTCCGTCAATCTTTTCTTTTAACACTTTATCGTTGTAATTGTCGAAGTAGAGGCTCTTCACCCGATAGCCATTTCCCACTGCCACATTTTTGTCGGGACTGGTTACAAATGGAAGCCTTGAGCGAAGCTGTAATAGATCAGTATAGTTAATATAATGCTTCAGTTCATGTCTGCCTTGTGATTCGCTCACCTTTTTCACTCCTTTCTTTGGAATGATTTCATTCTAAACCATGAAACTGAAGCGCAGTTGTTTGTTATCTGAACTTTACCTGAAGTTTAGTCACATCTTGACCAGATTGTCTGGTCGGGTATAATACGCAGCGATATCATCCTGAGCGCAGCGAGGGATCTTGCCAGGAGTAATGCGAGATCCTTCATTTTGTTCAGGATGACAGGCTACGCCTGCTTACCGGAGAACAGCCCCCACGACCCTGGTGTCGCCAAACGACACGAAACCCAGGCAGGTTTCACAGGAGTAACAAGGGCGAAGCAAGCGGGATCCCCAAAAGCCGCTTTTTCTTGACAGCAGGTTGTCTGGTCGGGTATAATGATGGTCAAATAGTTGAAAAAGCGGTGACCGGAAAGAGTAGGCAGGTAGAAGCCTTACAGAGAGCGAAGTACAGGTGGAAGCTTCGCGGGAAAACCCTTCTGAAAATCCTCCGGTAGCTGTAAGCTGAAACATCACAGTAAGCAAACCGGCTGGGGGCCGTTATACCCCTTACAAGCGACGGACATAGGTCCGTAATTTGGGTGGTACCGCGTAAGCAAGCCTTTCGTCCCATAGGGATGAGGGGCTTTTTATATTCAATAACTCAGCTTGTGAGTAGTGTTTTGATGCGTCGGTACCGACAGGCTCAGGTGTGATATCACATGGCCATTGGTAGCCTGCTGAGCAAGGCAGGCGCCCAAAACATGTTGGAAAATTTGTGTCAATAACGTAGTAAACATTATGGGGTTATCATGTCGGACAAAGTTGGGAATCCTTCTTTTGGTACTGTTTAGCTTCTTTGCTCCGATCAGATACAAGATATGTGTTTTATAGCATTCCAAACGAGCGAGCAACCTGTAAAGGACAAGTATTAGGTCTCCTTCAGAAATGCTTAACCGATAAACAATGTTCATGGTAATGAAAAATGGAGGAATTGAAATGGATTACGGAAAAACACTGAATCTGCCAAAAACTGAATTCCCGATGCGAGGGAACCTGCCCCAGAAAGAGCCTGATATTCTGAAGCAATGGTATGAAACCGACATATACCAAAAGCGCCTTGAAAGAAACGAAGGCCATGAAAAATTTGTCCTTCATGACGGCCCTCCGTATGCCAATGGGGGTATACACCTGGGCACGGCACTGAACAAGGTATTAAAGGATATCATCCTTCGGTATTATGATATGAAGGGTTATTATACCCCCTATGTGCCAGGCTGGGACACCCACGGCCTTCCCACCGAAAACCGTGCCATCAACGAGTTGGGGCTGAACCGCCACGAGGTTGGCCCGGTGAAGTTCCGCAAGGCCTGTGAAGGAATTGCCCGCAAATATCTGGATGTGCAGCGGGAAGCCTTTAAAAGGCTGGGTGTTGTGGGGGACTGGGATAATCCATACATCACTCTGCTGCCAGAATTTGAAGCGAAGCAAATTGAAGTGTTCGGGAAGATGGCTGAACGTGGCTGCATCTACAAGGGGCTGCGCCCGGTATACTGGTGCCCGGTATGTGAAACCGCTCTGGCTGAAGCTGAAATTGAATATCAGGACGATCATGGTCAGTCCATCTATGTGAAGTTTGCCGTTAAGGATGACAAGGGCAAACTGAAGGGAATCGTAGATAATCTTGATAAAACCTTTGTGGTGATCTGGACCACAACCACCTGGACATTGCCGGGGAATGTGGCTATTTCAGTGAACCCAGACTTTACCTACTCGGTGTTGAAGGCCGGAGATGAAACCTTTATCATGGCCAGGGAACTGGCTGATGACTGCATGAAGCTGGCCGGAAAAGGCGATTATCAGGTGCTGGGCGAACTGATGGGCAGCGATCTGGAATATATCGTTTGCCGCCACCCGTTTTTGGACAGGGATTCGCTGGTGATCACAGGCGACCATGTCACCCTGGATGCCGGTACCGGTTGTGTTCATACCGCTCCCGGCCATGGCGTCGAAGACTTCATCGTGTGTAAAAAATATGATACCCTGCCGGTCATCGTACCCGTCGATGGAAAGGGTGTTCTTACGCAGGAAGCAGGTCAGTTTGCCGGCCTGACTTATAAAGATGCCAATAAAGTAATCCATAAGCATCTAAAGGAAACCGGTGCTTTGCTGGCCGACACGATGATCGATCACACCTATCCGCACTGCTGGCGCTGCAAAAGCCCTGTTCTGTTCCGCGCAACCGAGCAGTGGTTCATCAGTGTGGAGAGCTTTAAGAAGGAAGCTCTGGAAGCCATCAAGGATGTCCGCTGGATTCCGGATTGGGGAATGGAGCGCATCTCAAAAATGGTCGCGGATAGGAACGATTGGTGTATCTCCCGTCAGAGAATGTGGGGTGTACCCATTCCGATTTTCTATTGCAATGAATGCGGAAAGGAAATCATCAATAAAGATACCATTCAGGCGGTTCGGGATCTGTTTGCAAAGGAAGGCTCAACGGCCTGGTTCGCGAAGGAAGCCCATGAGATCCTGCCCGATCATATCCGATGCTCCTGCGGGCATAACACCTTCCGAAAGGAAACCGACATCATGGATGTTTGGTTTGATTCGGGCTCAACCCATGCGGGTGTTCTGGAAACAAGGCCTCAGCTTTCCTGGCCCGCAGACATGTACCTGGAGGGCAGCGATCAGCATCGGGGCTGGTTCCAGTCTTCACTGCTGACGGCTGTTGCAACGAAGGGCGCAGCGCCGTATAAGCAGGTTTTAACCCATGGCTATGTCGTAGACGGCCAGGGCCGGAAAATGTCCAAGTCCCTGGGTAATGGGATAGACCCGATGGATATTGTCAACCAATATGGTGCCGATATCTTAAGGCTTTGGGTGGCATCGTCGGATTATAAAACCGATATCCGCATTTCCAACGACATCATTAAGCAGTTGGCGGAAAGCTACCGCAAAATCCGCAATACCGCTCGCTTTATCCTGGGCAGTATTGACGACTTCAAGCCTGAAACAATGATGGTGCCCTATGCGCAAATGGAAGAGATCGACCAATGGGCGCTGATGAAGCTGAACAACCTGATCCAAACCGTTGAGGACGCATTCTCGCGGTATGAATTCCACGGTTTCATTCATAACATTCACAGCTTCTGCGTACTGGACATGAGCAATTTCTATCTGGATGTTACCAAGGACAGGTTGTATGCTTCCAAAACTGATGATGTGAAGCGTCGTTCGGGTCAAACAGCCATGTATATCATTCTCGATGCGTTGGTACGCATGCTGGCGCCGGTTTTAGCCTTTACCAGCGAAGAGATCTGGAAATACATGCCTCACACCGGGGATGATAATGAGCTAAGCATTCAACTGAACAGTTGGCCAAAGATCAATGAAGAATATACAAACCCAGCCCTGCAGGAAAAATGGGATCATCTGCACCAAATCCGTGATGAAGTGTTGAAAGCACTTGAGAATGCGAGGAATGAGAAGGTTATCGGCTCCTCCCTTGAGGCCGGCGTCCGCATAAAAGCATCAGGTGCCGACTATTCCTTCCTAAACGAAAACAAAGATATTCTGCCGATGATCTTTATCGTATCCGAAGTGGCTCTTGAAGAAGATACTGCGGCAGAGGCGCTTGGTGTTCAGGTGATGAGGGCTTCCGGTGAAAAATGTGAACGTTGCTGGATATACAGCACCACTGTCGGGAAAAATCATGATCATCCAACCTTGTGCGAGCGCTGTACCGGAGTGGTTTAGGGTATTATTTTTAAGGAACACACCAGGACGCATGGGAGAGCAACCAGGTTGCACGGGGGGACACACAATGTCCCCCTTTGAATCCGGGATAACTCCGAAGGTTCATAAAGTTTCCAGTTAATTTTTGGATAATACTGAGGCTTGTAACTGGAAATTATTCAACCTAAACCTCACAAAAACTATTATACGAGGAGAGTGCGGTATGGATACGGCTGAAATGGTGAGAAAGCTTTGTGCCATCAATGCCATGACCGGCTTTGAGAACAAGGCCTGTGAAGCTTTACAGGCCTTGTTCCAGCCCGTCTGCGATAAAGCCTGGGTAGATCCCTTCTTCAATGTCATTGGCTATAAAAAGGGTTTCGGTGAAAACCCCAAAAAAATCATGATCACAGCCCATTATGATCAAATTGGGATGATTGTATCGGGCTACGAAGAAAATGGTTTCCTTCGGGTGTCCAACCTGGGAGGCATTGACGCGAAAGTTTTATTGGCCAGTGAAGTGATGGTTCATGGAAAAGAAGATCTTTACGGCATTATTGGTTCGAAACCGCCCCATCTGCTGACCGAGCAGGAAACCAAAAAGAATGTTAAGCTTACCGAGCTTTTTGTGGATACAGGCCTGCCGGATGAAGAGTTAAAGCAGAAGACATTACCGGGAGACCCGATATCCATTATATCTGAGGCAGTTTCCATGGAAAACGGCTGCATTGCCGGTAAAAGCCTGGATAACCGTGCAGGGGTTGCCGCCCTTGTGTTGATTTTGGATCAGCTGCAAGCACTCAAACACGAAAATGACATCTATGTTGTGGCTACTGTTCAGGAGGAAACCCAGCTGCTGGGGGCAATTTCATCATCCTGGAATCTGAACCCTGACCTTGCGCTGGTCATCGATGTGTGCCATGGAGATATGCCCGAAGTCGACAAAAACCTCACCTACCCTTTGGGAAAGGGTGTTGCCATTGGGATGGGACCGGCATTCCACCGACAGGAAACAAAAGCGCTGCTGGAGGTGGCTAAACAGGAAAGAATCCCCACCCAGATTTGCATTGAACCGGGTGATCCAGGCACCGAAGCCTGGGCTATCCAGGTTTCCCATACAGGAATTCCCACACTGGAGGCATGCATTCCACTGCGGTATATGCATACCGGTATTGAGCTGCTGCTTGTGAAGGATGTTGAATGGGCAGCCACCCTTGTTGCGAAGTATTCAGCCACACAAGCTGGAAAAGCCATTGGCTGCGAGGTTTGCTGCTCAGCCGCAAGGCCTTCCAACAGCAGCGGGAGGATTTGAAATGATCAACAAACTGATGGAACTGACCAGGCTTGATGGCATATCCGGCGATGAACAGGTCGTCCGGCAGGCCATCCTGAAGGACATCAGAAGCGAAACGCTTGATTATCAAACAGACAGCATCGGAAACCTGATTGTGAACGCAAGAACCACCGGGGAGTATAACTTCCGGGTGATGTTGTCGGCACATATGGATGAAGTGGGCTTCTTGATCAATGGTATCACGGACGACGGCAAACTGAAATTTGCTCCAGTGGGTGGTATTGATCCCCGTATTCTAATCGGGCAGCAACTAAGAGTGGGCACCAAAAAAATACCCGGTGTAATCGGTTATAAACCTATCCACCTGCAGGACAAAGATGAGCGAGAAAGCGTTGTGAAATTAAAAAACCTGTACATCGATGTTGGCGCGAAGGACAGGGAACAGGCAGAAGGTCTGGCAGCCCTGGGAGATTCTGTTGCCTTTGCAAGCGAGCCTGTTATGTTCGGAAAAACCCGACTGAAGGCCAAGGCACTGGATGACCGGGTGGGATGTGTTATTTTGCTGGAGCTTTTGAAGCAGGTCTGGCCCTTTGAACTGGTTGCCTGCTTTACTGTTCAGGAGGAAGTGGGCCTTCGCGGCGCAAGGGTTGCAGCGAATCGAATACAGCCCGATATTGCTGTAGTTCTTGAAGGAACCACCTGTGCCGATGTTCCCGGCGTCAAAGAACATGAGGTATCTACCATTCTGGGTAAGGGCCCTGCCATCTCCTTTGCCGACAGAACCTCCATCGGGGATAGGGAACTGATCGATCACTTTGTAAAAACTGCCCGGGACGAAGGGATTTCATATCAGTGGAAACAAACTGTATCCGGCGGCAATGACGCAGGAAAAATACAAACCTCCGGCAAAGGAGTGCGGGTGATTTCCATTTCAGCACCCTGCCGTTACATCCATTCGCCGGTTTCATGCCTGGACACCGAAGACGCAGAGAATATGCTGAAGCTGGTTCGTACGGCCCTGATAAAGCTGCCGTATCTGTTACAGGGGAGGAATGAAGGATGATAGCATTATTGAAAGAGCTGGCTGGTGCTTATGGGCCTTCCGGCCGTGAAGAGGAAATCCGCAGCCTGATACAAAAAAACATAACCCCATATGTGGATGAGGTGTATACCGATGCGATAGGCAACCTGATTGCAGTGAAAAAAGGCCCCGGGAAACGGATTATGTTGGCTGCTCATATGGATGAAATTGGTGTCGTGGCAGCGAATATTGATAAAAAGGGTTTCATTCGCTTTTCCAATATGGGCGGCGTGAATGCCTTTATAGCGGCGGGGCAGAGAGTATCTTTCGGGAAGGGAATCATCGGTGCGGTCGGTTATGAAGAAGCTCTTGAAGAGATGAAGGATCTGAAGCTAAACCGGATGTATATTGATATCGGCACAAAAAGCAGGAAAGAAACCTCTGAGTTTGTTCAACCCGGAGATATGGGTGTATTTGTTGGGGATACCCTTGAGCAAAATGGACGATACATCTCTAAAGCGCTGGATAACCGCATCGGATGTGCCATTTTAGTCGCACTCGCTCAACAGATAAAAAACCCTCCAAACGAAGTGATTTTTGCTTTTACCGTACAGGAAGAGGTGGGGCTGCGCGGAGCAGGACCCGCCGCATTCGGAATAAAGCCGGATATGGCTTTGGCAGTGGATGTGACCAGTACCGCAGACACCCCGGAATGCAAGCCATCGGCAACTGAGATGGGAAAAGGTCCAACTGTCTTGATTATGAATACCAGGACCATATCCCATCCCCATATACGAGATACTCTTATCCGGTGTGCCGTGGAAAAGAATATACCATATCAGTTGGAAGTGCTGATTAAAGGTGCCAATGATGCGGGTGCTATCCAAATTGCGGCAGGAGGAATCCAAGCGGGGGGCGTATCAATACCTTGCCGGTATTTACACCGACCCTGCGAAATGGTAGATAAAAATGACGTCATGAATGCGGTGAAATTACTGGATGCTTTCATTCATACAGCATTTTAGTCTGTATGGTACTTTGGTATGACAGGCTTTAGACTCTCGTTCCGCATTCGGTGCAGAATTTCGTGGCGCTGGTTAACTTTGCGCCGCATTCCGGGCAGAACTTCTCTTGTGCGAGCCTGGCACCGCATTCCGGACAAAATTTCGTGTTCTTTGGCATTGAAGTGCCGCAATCGGGGCAACTGGCGGTGATAACCTTTTTCCAGTTTTCACGGCCCAGTTTTCTGTCTTCATCGGCCATGCTTGCATGCGCCCACACTTCCTCCACTGAACGGCTGGACTGTGCGGCAGCCATTTCCACACCCAAATCGGGCGCACATTCCTTGCAAAGCCCTTTACGCCGGTTCCAGCACTTTTCCTTGCAAACCCAGCTTTGACATCGGGGGCATTGGATAAAATCCTGTGCAAGCTCTGTCATTGCTTCACTAAAGGCTTCGTCATGCGCTTTTTCCCAATTTGCAGAATGAACCCTGCTGCCAAGATCTGCCGTACGGCTGAAAACCCCGCCAAACAGGCTGGAAGCTGCATCGAGCACTTGGGAAACACCGCCGGTAACTGACGGCTTAAACTTCGTCCTGATGGTTGTACCACAACGGCTGCATTCGAACTCATACTGGAATCCTTTATCGGTGCTTAAATCATTGTAGTTTCCTGAAAATCGAAACTTTTCCCCCATACATATCCCCTCTTCCAGTTAAACTTTTGCCGGACGCCTAATAGTGTGCAAGCAAAGGCGGAACCCGGGCACACATACTATTATACCGCAGTTAGCCAAGGAATGAAAGTTAGTATTTTGTTTATAAAATATGTTTACTTGGTGACATAATACATTCCAGTTTGTTTTGAATGAATTTTTCAGTGGAATCGTATCGTCAGCTCCACTCGTCCATAAAATTAGGAAATAAAAGGGAGAAACAAAACTACTAGCGAATTATCCTGTTATAAATGATTTGTGAATGTCGCATACTAAATGCATTAAAACATGAACAGGAGGATAATGAAGGTATGAGTATTTTTGATAATGTGTTTGAGCCCGAACCCAAAAAGACGAAGAGCGGCAAGCACACGACAAACCAGAACGCAGCAAAACAGGCAAGTGGAAAGGCGAAGGAATTTAAGGAGGAATTCTCTGAAAACCTTGATCTCTATGACAGTCAGCCATATCAGAACAATGGTGTTGTCCTGTCGAAAGTTTCCGATCACACAGTAGCACTGAAATATGACGGGCTTCTGGCTAATTGCGGCGCAGACGATGTATATTCTGTAATAGGCTATGGCAGCAATACCAATTGGGAAAACGTGCAAACCATTCGCATGAACCGCTTCGGAAATTCATTCCATGCGGACATTCCGGCTATGCATGGCATGAATATCAATGTAGCCTTCAAGGACAGCGCTGAAAACTGGGATAATAACAGCGGTATGAATTATACCTTTATCTAATTGGCTGTGCATCTGGGGTGAAAAAGGGGTGCATTCATTTTCGAATGCACCCCTTTTCAAACAATGATCTATTTCTGATTATCATCCACAAATTCCTTGGCAACTACAATCGAAGTCTCAGAAGGGACCGAAACCTTGGTTTCGGGCATCTCTCTAAAGCTTTCAACAACCGCTGATGTTCTCCATATTTTCAATTTATCCGGATCAAATTTCTTTTCTGCCATTGGTAACACCTCCAGAGATGTAATCGTTACAAAAATAAAATAATTATTATATACTTACCCTCAGAATGATTTGCTAATCAATTTATTTTAACAGGACTGTTGGAACTCCTTTGCTTCTTATTAACTTAATCATTACCTGCAGATACTGTTTTTATTCGGAATCTATTCAAGTAATCATAAGATGGTATAATA
>CAYVFB010000107.1:0-10156 GCA_964450305.1 uncultured Ruminiclostridium sp. | reverse complement strand
GTTCAACACTGCAATCGTGCTGGTAACGGTTCGTACAGGGTTGGTGCACTCGGCAATGGCATATTCTCGTCCCCGCTTGCACTGATTTCCTGACACCTTTTCAATACCTGTTTCGTTTTGACTGACTACCATCTGACACCCTACAGGGCAGACAATACAGACCAATTTCTTCTGCGGCATTTACGAACCCTCCCTGGTCATTTCAAGCTCAATGCAAAGCTTCTGCGGATTGGGCACCGAACGCAGCAAAGCAACCGACACCTCCAGGCTTTCCATTTCTCCGGGTGCGGCTTTCACCTTTTTGCGTTTCAGAATGATCCTGTCATCAAGCTTTACCACAATCACAATGTCTCTGAAAACATCGGTAACACGGAAAAACAGCTTTACTTTTTCCTGCTCGGTATTGAGCTCAATCTTCTGTGGAACGGTATAGCGTATGCCATCTCCTGCAACAACAGGAATGACATCGCCCTTCACCGGTTCATGACCCAGGATGTACTTCGCAGCGCATTCACCGGCTCTGGCACCTTCCATGGATACATAGTCAACCAAATCATGCACATGCACGACATTTCCGCAGGCAAAAATACCATCTACAGAGGTTTGCATGCAGTCATCCACCACCGGCCCCGAGGTAATATCATGGATCTCCACACCGGCCTCACGAGACAGCTCATTTTCGGGGATAAGCCCCACAGACAGCAGCAGTGTATCACAGGGAACAAATTCACAGGTATCCATATCGGGCTTTTTGTCCGAACCCACCCGGGCAATGGTGACCCCTTCAAGCCGTTCCCTGCCCTGAATACCAACAACGGTGTGATTGAGTTTTAATGGGATGCTGAAATCATCAAGACATTGCACTATATTTCGGGTTAAACCACCCGAATAGGGAAGAAGCTCGCAGACCATTTTCACCTGCGCACCCTCGAGTGTCAGCCTTCTTGCCATGATAAGGCCAATATCGCCTGAACCCAGAATAACAACTGATTTACCAGGCATCACACCATGGATATTCACGTATTTTTGTGCAGCACCGGCGGTATAGATACCTGCAGGCCGTGTCCCCGGGATGTTCAAGGCCCCTCTGGTGCGTTCGCGACAGCCCATGGCCAAAACGATGGCCTTGGCCTTCAGGGTAAACAGCCCTTCACAGCTATTCACCACTGTAATATGCTTATCAGAGTCAACAGATAAAACGGTGGTTTCTAAAGAATAGGATATGCCTCTGGCCGTAACCTCATCAATAAATCGCCATGCATATTCGGGTCCGGTCAGCTCCTCGCCAAAATAGTGAAGGCCAAAACCGTTGTGAATGCATTGCTGCAAGATTCCTCCAAGGCTCTTTTCCCTTTCAAGAATAACGATGTCCTGAATGCCTTTTTTAGAGGCTTCAATGGCAGCTGCCATTCCAGCCGGACCGCCGCCGATAATCACTAAATCTGCTTTTTTTTCGATCATGGCATTTTGCCCCTTTTCCGTTAACAGAACATTGAAATAAATGTTATCATCCAGTGTATTTGGTTCAACAATACGGATCGTGAATGCATCCCTTTCAAGCTTTTCAACGCATGAAAACGGGGGTGCTTCTACTTATTTCATCTATTCCTGTTGGTTGATTTTCCGAACCCTTGTTGTTTTTGTTTTCCCCGATAATATCTGTGAATTTCCACCGGATTTGGTGATCTGCTCTGGTGGAAGGTTCAACTCCCGGGAAAGGATTTCCACAATCCTGGGGCTGCAGAAACCACCTTGGCACCGGCCCATTCCAGCCCGGGTTCTTCTTTTTACTGCGTCCAGGTTTGTAGCACCGATGGTGCGGTGAATGCTTGCCAGAATATCACCTTCGGTGATTTTCTCACAACGGCAGACAATCCTTCCATACCGGGGATTGCTTTTAATGAGCGCATTCCATTGCTCTGTGTTCTTATGACGCGTTGTTTGAACAGGTTGCACACAAGGGTTAAAACTCTTTTTATGAACCAGTGGGAGGCCATTTTCTTCAAGCAGTTGAACAACCATTTCTCCAATAGCCGGTGCGGCTGTCAGGCCGGGTGATTCTATGCCGGCCACATGAATGAAACTGGAATTAACCGTGGAAGGCCTGATGATAAAATCCCCTTCATCTGTACTGGCCCGAAGCCCGGCAAACGAAGTGATGATACCCCGTAAATCAAGGGAAGGGATTGATTTGCGGGCGGTTGTAATAATCTCCTGCAACCCTTCTGTTGTGGTAGAGGTATCTTCTCTGTCGGGAATTTCCTTTGCATTAGGCCCAACAAGAAGGTTTCCATCCACGGTTGGTGTTACAAGCACCCCTTTGCCTTTTTCTGAAGGCAACTGGAAGACAACATGGTTAACGGTGCTTCCAAATTGCTTGTCCAGTAAAACATATTCGCCTTTTCTGGGGTGAATGGAAAAGCTTTGATCACCAATCAACTGTGAAATTCTATCTGTGTTCACCCCGGCAGCATTCACCAGATATCTGGTTTCCAGCATGCCTTTTGGTGTAGTCAGGATAAAACGCTGGTTTTCATGCCGAATCGAAGTGACTTCACATTCAAACTTCAGCTCCACACCGTTTTGGACCGCATTTTCAGCGGCATGTAGCGTTAGCTCATAGGGGCATACGATCCCGGCTGAAGGTGCATACAGAGCGGCTACTGCGTGAGGGGAGACATTGGGTTCAATTTTTCTGAGATGATCACCATAAACGATATTAAGGTCTTCAACACCATTTTCTTTTCCCCGCTGCACAAGCTCCTCAAGAACAGGTATATCGCTGTTTTGAAAGCAAAGTACCAGTGAACCGAGCCTGTGAAAGCTTACATTCAGCTCGTGGGTAATCCTGGGGAAAAGCTTGTTTCCCCGAACATTCAGAACCGCTTTCAAGGTGTTTGGTGCAGCATCAAAGCCCGCATGGACAATAGCACTGTTGGCCTTACTGGTGCCCATGGCAACGTCGGACTCCTTATCAATCATACAGATATTTAATTCATACCGGGACAGTTCCCTTGCCGCAAAGGCTCCCGTAACACCGGCTCCAATTATAATAACATCATACAACATACGTTTCTCCTGTTTTACAACGGGGACAGGTTCCAATGTAGAAATTCACCGTACCAGCAGGCCAGGTTTTCTAAAATCAACATAATAGAGAACCTGCTCTCATGGTAAATCTGTCCCGTCGTAGATCCTGTAAATAGAAAAGCCACAGAAAACAGAAGCATATAACTTCTGATTTTGTGACTCTAAATACACCTTCATTTTAGCACGTTCCATGAACATTGGCAAGATCCTCGTGACTTTGTCAATATCGACAAAGAATAGCGGGCTTCATTCACCATGTCTTACAAATGAAACTTCCACAAAAAATCTTCGGCTCTTCAGCAATTTGGTTCATGTTTATCCGAACTGTCAAAGAAAACAATCTCATACTGGCAAAGGCTGGGGCTTTCGAATTATCGAGGTATACCTGAAGATTTATCTGGCTCATCCAGTTTCCATTGATTCCAATTTTAAATGGAACAAAACAGGGGCACATGGAGGGAAGCGATGAGATAGAAAATTGACACTGTTTAAAGACAACGGGCAGTGGTATAATCTCCATGGAATATGTTGTAGCATAAGCTTTTCAATGATATTCCCGGATATGTTGAATAATGAATAAAGGAGTAAAACCGGCAGACTGGATCCCTGCCGGAATAATTGATTTTTATGCAGTTTACAGTAGATTTGCACACGCATACTCTTGCCAGTGGTCACGCTTACAGCACATTACAGGAAAATGTACGGCATGCCTCGGAAATTGGCATGAAGCTTGTCGCGGTAACCGATCATGGTGTAACCGTTCAGGGTGCGCCGAACATTCTTTATTTTCATAACCTGAAGGTGATACCTCGTGTAATGTACGGTGTGGAAGTTCTTCGGGGAGTGGAGGCTAATATCATTGACTACGACGGAAGGCTTGACATTGAAAAGAAGTGGCTGAATAAACTGGATGTTGTTATTGCAAGCTACCATGACATCTGTATAGCTCCTTCAACCAAACAAGAGCATACAAAGGGGCTTCTGGCTGTTATGGACAATGATGATGTGGATATCATCGGTCATTCCGGTAACCCGAAGTATGAAATTGACATAGAGCTGTTTGTTGCGAAGGCTAAGCAAAAGAACAAGTTGATTGAAATTAATAACAGTTCCTTATACACCGCCAGAAAAGGAAGCGAAAGCAATTGCCTTGCCATTGCGAAGGAAGCTGCAAGGCAGGGAGCCAGAATTATCATGGGCAGTGACGCACATATCAGCTTTGATGTCGGAAACCTGGCAAAAGCTTATGAATTGGTGCAAAAAGCAGGCATGCCGGATGAGTTAATCATGAACACTCCACAGAAGATAAAAGCTTATCTTTTTGAAAAGGGAAAGGCATTGGATCTGAAAAATAACTGAAAAACCACAGTGAAATAAAGCTATATACCGAAACAAAACGGTGGATATGTGTATGCATTTCCACCGTTTTCAATAATTATATTCCTGCCAGTCCGTTTGCAATATGGATTTCAATTTAGGCAAACCTGCATTCCTGCACTCTGCCTGCAATGCGGATTTCTGTCAGGGTAAACCCGCATCTCTACCAGTCTGCCTGCATTGTGGATTTCAATTTAGGCAAACCTGCATTCCTGCACTCTGCCTGCAATGCGGATTTCAATCAGGGTAAACCCGCATCTCTGCCAGTCTGCCTGCATTGTGGATTTCAATCAGGGCAAACCTGCATTCCTGCACTCTGCCTGCAATACGGATTTCTGTCAGGGTAAACCAATATCTCTACCAGTCTGCCTGTAATGCGGATTTCAATGCAGTGGCGGTATTTTCATCCTTTAATACCGATACGATTGCCAGAGCGAAATCCAAAGCTGTTCCGGCACCCTTGGACGTGATGAATTTTCCGGAGATAACAGCTTTACGGTTTTGAATGACAGCTCCCAGTAGATCCTTCTCATAGCCTGGAAAGCAGATGGCTTCATGACCTT
Organism: uncultured Ruminiclostridium sp.; assembly: GCA_964450305.1. GTDB lineage: Bacteria > Bacillota > Clostridia > DSM-8532 > DSM-8532 > JAAYJG01. Next base: position 5,126 of record CAYVFB010000107.1, on the reverse strand, counting down.
TCAGGTAACCCCTTTTCCCAAGAATCATCGGGGCTGCACATATGGCGGCCATCCATTTGTTCTGTTCCACCCTTAATGCGATCGTTTTTTCAAGTGCCGCATGGTTGTATAGGTTTTGCGTTCCGGGCCCTCCGGGAAGGATCACCATTTCCGCGTTCACCAAGTCTGCCTGCTCCATCAATATATCGGCAATAACCGGGATTTGATGGGAACCGGTCACCGTTTTGCTGTTTGAAATCGATACGGTAGAAACATCGATATTCGCTCTGCGCAATACATCCACAGGGGTGATGGCTTCCATTTCCTCAAAACCATCCGCCAGCATGACATAAACCATATCTTCCACCTCTTTTATTTCAGAAAATTGTGCTCAGTACAGAGATCAGAGTTCAGGCTGATTATATCATACCGTGATGCACTCCAACAAGCGTGCGTGGGGCGGAAGAATCTAACTCGAAAAATTGTACAGTTCTTCAACTGCTTCTCTTGACGAGAGTTTATTTTTAGTCTACAATTAGTATCATATAGCAGAACATTGTTTCACGATATGAAACGAGGAGAGACGTTTGAAAGAGCAGAGTGTGCAATCATTGGACAGAACCCTTGACATTATCGAACTGCTGGCTACCTCCCCTCAGGGGATGGGAGTTACGGAGATCGGCCTACAGCTTCAACTGCATAAAAGCACTGTGCACAGGCTTGTCACTGCCCTTGCTTCGCGTGGGTACATTGAGAAGGATCAAAAAAGCGGACTCTATAAAATAGGGCTTAAGTTCGTTGAAATCAGCAGCCTTCATTTACATCAGCTGGAGTTAAAAACCGAAGCTGCTCCGATGATGCGTCGTCTGGCTGAAATGACCGGGCAGGTCACCCATCTGGCCATATTGGATGAAACGGATGTAGTCTACATCGAAAAGGTGGATGTTGTGCAAAGCCTTCGGCTATATTCGCACATCGGAAGACGAATTCCGGTATATTGCTCTGCATTGGGAAAGGTTTTATTGTCCGGGCAAAGCGTTCCAAGGCAAAAGCAAATTCTTAAGAACATCATTTTTACTCCTTATACTGAAAATACAGTTCAAGATCCGGAAGTTTTTTTCTCAGAGTTACAAAAAACAACCCAAAGAGGATGGGCCGTTGACAATGAAGAGCACGAACCGGGAATCCGGTGCATTGCGGCTCCAATAAAGGACTTTACAAGAAAAGTCATCGCTGCTGTCAGTATATCGGGTGACAGGAATATCCTGGCACCCAGGCAGGATGAAAAGTTCAGCGCAATGGTGACTGAAGCGGCCGACGCCATTTCCAAAAGGATGGGGTTCATCTAACAATAAATCGAACGGTTTATATGACTGCTTTAAAATAAGTATATTTTATTATGAAGAAAGTAGATTGGAGGAGATGCTATGAAAAAGGAACAAGTTATTACAAGAATCAGGGAAACCGGTTTGGTAGCGGTAGTCCGGGCTGAAAGCGAGGACAAGGCTGTCAGAATCACCGAGGCATGCCTCGAGGGGGGAGTGCCTGCTATTGAAATCACGTTTACTGTACCTGGCGCGCATAAGGTCATTGAATCCCTTGCGCAACGTTTTTCCCAGGAGCAGATTATCCTCGGAGCGGGAACTGTACTTGACCCTGAGACTGCCAGAATTGCTATACTTTCCGGTGCCCAATATGTTGTCAGTCCAAGCTTTAACGCAGACACCGTAAAGCTTTGCAACCGGTATCGGGTACCATGCATGCCCGGAGCCATGACCATCCGGGAAGTGATAGAGTGCCTGGAATCCGGGGCTGATATCATCAAGGTTTTCCCCGGTGAACTGTTTGGCCCGCAAATCATAAAATCCATCAAGGGGCCTGTACCGCAAGCGGAGTTGATGCCCACAGGCGGTGTTACCATCGAAAATGCCGCGGAATGGATTAAGGCAGGTGCAGTTGCCCTGGGTGCCGGAAGCAGCCTTACAGCCGGAGCAAAAAACGGGGATTACGCCAAAATTACCGAAACGGCCAAAGCGTTTATTCAGAAGATTAAAGAGGCAAGGGGAAGGTAAATCTTTGGGAGGAGTTGTTCGGAATGAATTTTTTAAATGTGAAACCCAAAAGCGACTGTGTTTATGATTGCATTTCACTTGGTGAAATTATGCTTAGGTTGGATCCTGGCGAGGGTCGTATCCGTAATACCAGGTCTTTTCAGGTGTGGGAAGGCGGCGGTGAATATAATGTCACCCGGGGATTAAAAAAATGCTTTGGAATGGATGCAGCGGTTGTCACAGCCTTTGCAGATAATGATGTGGGGCGCCTTCTGGAGGATTTCATCATGCAGGGGGGCGTTGACACCCGGTTTATCCGGTGGATCCCTTTTGACGGTATCGGAAGAAATGTACGCAATGGCTTGAACTTTACGGAACGAGGTTTTGGTGTCCGCGGAGCGCTGGGTGTCTCCGATCGGGCCAATACGGCAGCTTCCAGCTTGAAAAAAGGAGATATTGATTGGGAAACCATTTTCGGCAAGCTTGGCAGCCGATGGTTCCATACCGGTGGTATTTTCGCCGCATTATCAGAAACAACACCTGAGGTTGTTCTGGAAGCAGTACAGACAGCAAAAAAATACGGTACGATTGTATCTTACGATCTGAACTATCGGCCTTCGCTGTGGAAAAGCATCGGAGGGCAGGCAAAAGCACAGGAAGTCAACAAGGAAATAGCAAAATATATTGATGTGATGATTGGTAATGAAGAAGATTTTACAGCAGCTTTGGGCTTTGAGGTTGAGGGTAATGACGAGAACCTGAAGGAACTGAACCTGGAGGGCTATAAAAAAATGATTCAGGAGGTTGTGGCAGCTTATCCTAATTTTAAGGTTATTGCAACAACCTTGCGAACCGTTCATTCCGCAACGGTGAATGATTGGAGCGCAATTTGCTGGGCTAATGGCGAGCTGTATAAGGCAAATGATTATGAGCGGCTGGAGATTATGGATCGTGTGGGCGGCGGGGACAGCTTCGCATCCGGCTTAATCTATGGGCTGATGACAACAGGGAACCCGATGAAAGCTGTGAATTACGGCGCGGCCCATGGAGCGTTGGCCATGACGACACCCGGTGATACTTCCATGGCAAATGTGAAGGAAGTTGAAAAGCTGATGTCCGGAGGAAGCGCCAGAGTTGTCAGATAATCAGGTTCAATGAAAAACATCGGTTTGGCCGCGAAACGTATGTTTTATGACTGTTCATGCGGGAGTGTTCAGTAGGGCACTCCCGAAAAACACCATGTCTCATTCTTCTTGTGAGCACCCATTGTTTTAATAATTTCGATGATGCCATCATATATGCCCTCAGCCATGGCGTTACGGAATTCATCGGATTCCAGCCGCTTATGATCTTCCTTGTTTGTCAGATAGGCAGTCTCAACCAGCAGAGCGGGCATATTGCTTAAGCGCAGGACGCCGAAGTTCTTTGTAATCACCCCGTTGTATTTGGTTTGCGTATTTTGATCAATTGCTTTGCCCATCATTTCTGCAAACTTCTTGCTGGTATAGACCCCATGGGTTTTATCAGCATGGTATATCTCCGTCCCATTATGATGTTCTCCCCCGGAAAGCTTTGTGTCATATGCATTCACATGGATACTTACAAACAGAGTGGCGCCATTTTTGTTTGCAATCCTTGGGCGTTCCCGAAGTTCTTCAACGGAATCGTATTTTGTGGTTTGGTATACTTCAGTATCAGATTCACGGGTCATTAGTATTGGAACGTTGGAGTGTTCAAGGAATGCTTTGACCCTTAGAGCGATATCAAGATTGATATCTTTTTCATACAACTCTTTTTTGTATATTGAACAGGTTCCTGGATCAATACCGCCATGGCCGGGATCAATCACAATAAGAACCTTATTCTCAGCTTGGTTTGCTTTTTTTGTGGGCGTAATGCTTGGTTGATTAGTTCTCTCTGCTGGTATTGTATCCGGAATGGTCAAAGGTTTCATGGTAATTGAAGGAGCAGGAGATAAAACTGGTTCCGGTGAAACGGTCGGGGTCGGTTCCGGAGTTATGGTCGGGATGGAAGGAACGATTGGTTCCGAGGTTATGGTTGGAGATGGGGGAGCGGTTGGTCCCAAAGTTATCGTTGGAGTTGTAGTTGGAGGAGTGGCAGGCCCCAAGGTTATCGTTGGAGTTGGGGGGGTGGTAGGCTCCAAAGTTATCGTTGGAACTGGAGGAGTAGTTGGCTCCGGTGTAATAATTGGAGCTGCAAAGTTGACAGGTCCGGCGGTTATTGCTCGATCTGGAGGAGTGGTTGGTCCTGGGGTTATCGTCGGAAATGGAAAAGTGGCTGGCTCCGGAGTTATAGATGAAACGGAAAAGGGGGATGAGCTCTGTGGGTATCTATCGTTTAAGTAAAGGATAGCAGCAATAAATGCCAGGAACAAAACCATGAATACTGCCAGTGTATTGGTGCAGTTCCTGAATTGATATTGTACATTTTTTAGCTTTGCATTGATAGCTCTTATAACCCTGTTTTGTTTTTTAATTTGATACATTTTACCCTACACAGCATTGTTTCCTTTATAACGAGTGATGTTGTCCTTAACCTACCTATATAACATATTCTTCGCTGAAAGCTTAAACTGGGTGGTGAGGGGAGTAAGTTCACTAAACAAGAAGTAATATATCTTATGAAGCAGAGAAGCTAAATAATTCGCTATTTGTCTGCGACGGGTTGCGCTTGGAAATGGCTGGTTGAAAGAAAGCTTGGGCTGGTTATCTCTGGAATGAAGTTCTGTCGCTAAGACGTAGAAAGAACAACAGGTTCAAATCATGGAGGCGGAGGAAAAGATAAAAGTCAGGTATGAATACTTGATGGAAACTACTATGCAAGAATAACATAAATTGGTAGACATAAATATGTTGACAAACATAAAATAGCGTGGTAAGATGTATAAGCTGTCTCCGATTAAACCTTGAAAGGTGCAGTATCAGTGCAATTCAGGGATAAGGATGACAAACCGGCGGAAGCCGGAGCTGGACATTGAAAATTGAACAGTGATAGTGCATGCTTTGTGAAAGCAAAACGTGCACAGGTATGTGAAAACATACCACAACGAATCCGTTAATTCAGATAATAACGTTT
>CAYVFB010000106.1:0-10272 GCA_964450305.1 uncultured Ruminiclostridium sp. | reverse complement strand
AAACACCCAGACAGGCCCTGCGAATTGTTTTCTAGAGCTACCTGTGAACAGTAACCACAATACTGTAAGAAAAAGGAACCCATCTGAGTTTTCCCTTGAAAGACATCAACAATCATTGTACTATGGAAGGGGTTAGTTTACTTTACAGGAGGAGTTAAGCCTTTGAATGATAAACACATTGATGCCTTCGACTGGATCCGTTTTTTTGCGATGGGTGCTGTCATTTTCATGCATGTTGCCTCCGGACCATTACGCAACCCCGGCGGACTTGGCTGGTTGCTGCTAAATCCTTTTGTCAGCCTGGCTTTTACCGCAGTACCGCTGTTTTTCATGATGTCGGGATACCTGTTGATGACCAGTGCGAAAACTGCGGAGGTTTCAACACTGAAGGTTCGCCTTCCCAGGTTGATCGTCCCGCTGGTGTTTTGGTCTGTAGTCGCCTGCGGGTGGGAAGCCTGGCGGGATAAGCAGAGTCTGATGTGGCTGGTAAACAAGCTGATTTCGATGATTAGGGGGCCGGTGGCGGTTCATTTCTGGTTTATGTATACCCTGATTGCCATGTACCTGATATCCCCATTTTTATACAGATGCTTTCATGACCTTCCGAATGCCGGACGGAAATGGCTGGGCATCTTACTGGGATTGCTCCTCCTGACAAGCATGGTCTCCCTGGCCTTGCCCGAGAAAATTGCTGTCTATGCATCGGTTAAACCACTGGAAGAGCTTCGTTTCTTTGGCGGACATCTGTGTTCATTCCTGCTGGGATGGCTGCTGGGCACGATAGAACGTAAAATTCCCAACCGGTGGCTGATTTTGACTGCCCTGGCAATTTGGGCTTTAATCTCCGTGGGTACCTGGTATTTAACGAACACTACCGGCGAGTATGTTTCAAGGTTTCAGACCCAATCGGGCGGGTTTGAAATATTACTGGCGTCGTGTCTTTTCCTTCTTGCCAGACAGAACCTGAACCAAAGCCCGGGTTTTTTGAAATTCTTTGCGCCATTAACCTTCGGAATCTATCTGATGCACAATATTTTTAATTCGATGCTGTCCCATTTTGGTATGGTGCCTTCCGGGTTCACGTCCACCTGCGTTAAATCCCTGGTGGTTCTTGCAGGCTGCACCGGGTTTGTTGCGCTGGCCGGACTCATCAAGCCATTACGCTTTCTTACTACCGGCAACCGGTAGCCCGAGCTTTCTTCCGGTTGGCTGACCAAACCTGAAAGCTTGAAGAAACGTCCCCTTGTTTATAATGCAGGAAAGGCAATTTGTATGAAAACGGTGTTGGTCGCTATCAATTCACAATATGTTCATTCGAATTTAGGTGTGCGCTATCTCGAAGCAGCTTGCAGTGAGCCTTGCGGAGAGGTAACGGTCATGGAATTTTCGATAAATGAAGCGCTGATGCATATTTTTTCATCCATCATCCGGGAAACACCGGATGTAGCTGCTTTTTCATGTTATATCTGGAACATTGAGCTGGTTGTTAAATTGTGCGCCGACTTAAGAAAATCCAATCCGGAAATGATCCTCATCGCCGGAGGTCCTGAAGTAAGCTTTGATCACGGAGGTTTACTGGAAGGCTGTGTGGACTACCTGATAGCGGGGGAGGGTGAAGAAAAGCTTCCATTTCTGCTTCAACGCCTGAATTCCAAAGGCTTTCTCAACAACCGTGAAGCAAACTGGCTGCAGAGCATCACAACGATTGAAAGCCTCGAAACATTACGCATGCCATATTCTGCCAGCCTCAGGCTGGTTAACCGAATTGCTTACATCGAATCATCCCGGGGCTGCCCGTTTGGCTGTACGTATTGCATTTCCTCCATCACCCGGGGTGTAAGGTATTTTCCGCTGAAGCAGGTGTATGCGGCGATTGAAATCTTGGTTGGAAGCGGAACCCGCATCATCAAGTTTGTGGACAGAACCTTTAACGCCAACGAGGAAAGGGCTCTTGAGATATGGAACCATTTGCTTGAATATGCGCACCAGGGAATTGTATTCCATTTCGAGATTGATCCGGGTTTGCTGTCGGAAAACATGTTGAAATGCCTGGAAAAAATGCCGGCAGGTCTGGTCCAGCTGGAGGCCGGTATTCAATCGATTCATCCTGAAACCCTTGAAGCGGTTTGCCGTCCCCGGCAGATCGAGAAAGCCCTTCAGTCGCTGCGCAGGGTGATTTCAAATGGGAATATCCACATCCATGTTGATTTAATTGCAGGCTTGCCTTATGAAAGCTATTCAAAGTTCAAGCAATCCTTTAACCTGGTGATGGGGCTTCATGCGCATCATTTCCAACTGGGTTTCCTGAAGCTTCTGCGTGGTTCAGCCATCAGGCAGCAGGCTCATCAGTACGATTACCGGTACAGAGCCTACCCGCCCTATGAAGTAATATCCAGCCGCGATATCAGCGCGCGGGAGATGATTCGATTAAAAGACATTGAAGCCTGCGTGGAGCTATTCTATAATTCCGGACGTTTTGCCAGGACTCTTCACTGGCTTGAAAAACACCTGTATAAAAAAGATTACTTTGCCTTTTATGAATCCCTGTCCGCGTTCATGCGCAGGAATGGTGAGCTGGACAGGCCTGTTAAGGCAGTCGAGCTATACCGTATTCTGCTTGATTTCATCCGGGAGAACTTACCGATCCTGTCCGATGGGGTTTGCGAGCTGATGCGACTGGATTACCTGTGTTCCTTTAAAAATCCGTCTGTTCCGATTTTTTTACGCCGCGATCCCGATGTGGAGCCATCAAAGGATAAACAAAAAAGGATAGAAGAATACAGACCCGCATTGGAAACGACGCTTCCGCGGCTTCTGCACCAATGCGTTGACAGCATTTGGAAGCAGCTCTATATTGATGAATTCTGCTTCCCGGTTGGGTTTGAATTTCCGCAAAATTCGATCATCGCCATTGATTTCGGTGAAGTGTCTCCGGTTACCGAGCGGGCAGGTGCATATCTTCTTGACAGCCGCGAATGATTCTGGTCAAAACCGTAACCCGGGAAGAAAGAATACAACAATGAGCAGAGTTTTATTTATGTACAGATGACACAGGACATGAAATTTCTTTGGAAAAACCGTCAAGGATGCATACTTCTATTCATAAATTTCGTATTATGAATAGAAACATCTTTTGATTCATGTATTTGCACACAGCCCATTGGGCTGTTTTTATGGAAGGACATTAGGCAGGAGCGAAAACGCACATCGGATATTTTTTCGAGTTCTAATCCGTTTTTCATCCATTTCTAATGTGACCACTGAAGAAATATAATATATAATAGTGCATTGCATGCGATAAAAAGATATAATATGAGTAGAGCGTTTTTTGACTGGAGATGAAAAATGAACGTATTGCTTATTATTTTTTTTCTATTCATTGCCTCATCATTTTTCGCTATCGGATCAAAAAGAATTTTAGGCTGGAGAAGTAAGATGAGAACCTTAAGTGTTGTATTGTCCCTGGTAATTGCATTTACGTTTTTTGCGTTGTTCCTGCAGGGGTTTCAAAGCTCATTGATTATTGCTGCCGGTGCCGGGGTTGTATCGTTTATCGGTGGCATGATGATGTTTTCCTCTTCCAAAAAGAAGGGCAAAGCTGAAGCAAAGCAACCGGCCAGGCCTGCACCGAAACAGAATAAAAAGCCCACTGCCAGGCCTGATGATGATCAGTTTGTTTTCGAAGGGATGACCCGTGGAGAGTTCCGAAAGATCATTAATGACGGGCGGGATCAGATCAAGCGTATCGAGGATATCGGCCTTAAGATCATGAAGCACGATGTCCGCGTGAATATATTGGAGATCTGTACCACAGCAACCGATATTTTCGATGATTTCGTGAAGGACCCGAAGGATATCAAGGCGGCTCGCCGCTTTACCCTTTACTATCTGGATACAACCGAACGCATAGTTTCAAAGTATTATCAGCTCAGCAATGCTCCATATTTATCCCCGGATGCAAAAACCACGCTAAAAAATGTAGAGCAGACACTGGACATGATCAAGGATACCTTCCGCACACAACTGAAGAAACTTACAGAAAATGATGTTCTTGATCTTGACGCCGAAGTAAAAGTATTGCAAAATACCATTAAGCAGGAAGGAATTTAACAGCTGTTTTTAAATAATGGGGAGGATGTAAAATGGAAGAGATAAAAATTACCAACACACTCACACAGCAACAAACACAGCAACAAACACAGCAGATGGAAGAAATGAAAATCTGGGAAGCATTATCCCATGAGGAGCAGCAAAAGGTATCCGAGGTGAAGGAAACCATCGATGTCAACAACACCCAGGCCATACTCCAATATGGTATCCAGGCCCAGAGCAGCATTTCCGGGTTTTCCGACACCGTTCTTTCCCAAATTCGCAGCAAAGACAGCGGTCATGTGGGTGAAGTGCTTACTGACCTGATGGTGAAGGTAAAGGAACTGGATGTGGACAGCCTGGGTGAAAGTGAAGGGTTGTTTACAAAGCTGTTTGGAAATGTGAAAGCGAAAGCTCAGAAATTTGTCGTGCAATATGATAAGCTGAGTGTCCAAATCGACAAAATTATCGATGAGCTCGAGAAAGCCAGAATGCAGCTGCTCAAAGACATCACCCTTCTGGACGGTCTGTACGAAAAAAACATTGAATACATGCATCAGCTGGATGTATATATTCTGGCGGGTTCTTTAAAACTCACTGAAATTAATGAAAAGATTCTTCCCGAACTGAAGGTAAAGGCAGAGCAAACCAACAACGCGGCAGATGCACAAAAGGTGAAGGACATGCTCAGCCTGGCAAACCGTTTTGAAAAGAAGCTGTACGATCTGAAGCTCAGCCGGATGATCGCCATTCAAACAGCCCCGCAGCTTCGCCTGATCCAAAGCAATGACCAGACCCTGGTTGAAAAAATACAAAGCTCCATCCTCAACACCATTCCGTTATGGAAGAACCAAATCATCATCGCGATGACACTCTTCCGCCAGGAAAAAGCCCTGAAAATGCAGGCAGAGGTGAACAAAACCACCAACGAGCTGCTGTCGAAGAACTCTGAAATGCTGAAGGTGAATTCCATCGAGGTGGCCAGAGAGTCTGAAAAGGGCATCGTGGAAATGGAGACCCTGAAGAAGGTGAACAGCGATCTGATCGAAACCATCGAAGAAACCCTGCGCATCCAGCAGGAAGGCAGGGCAAAACGCCAGTCGGCCGAAGCGGAAATCAGGACGATGGAAAATGATCTGAAGAAGAAGCTGATGGAAGTGAAGGATTTTTAATTGAAACCCTTACCAATAAGCCTTGTGAAATTGGATATTTCACTGCACCTTATCGAATACTTATAGCAATACATGTAAACCCCGGCTTTGCCGGGGTTTTTTGCGGTGAACACTAATTTAATGCTAACTGAAACCAAAAGACGGAGCCTTTTCCAAGTTCTGATTCCACACCGTAGTCTGCGTGGTGAAGGTCAAAAATTTTTTTGACGATAGATAGCCCAAGCCCTGTTCCTGTGATTGCTCGTTTATGCTTTTTGTCAACTTTATAATACCTGTCCCAAATATAAGGAATGTTTTCTGGTGCAATCCCCTCGCCATGATCCACCACTTCGATGCGCACTTTATTTTGTACCCTGCTTTGACTTACAACAATATGCTTGTCATTCGTACTGGAATTAACAGCATTGGTAAGTATGTTGTAAATAGCCTGGGTGATTTTCGCCTCGTCCGCTGTGGTATATACATCTTCAGAATGCTCGAACACAATAGAATAGCCCTCATTTTTTAATAGTTCCGAAAGCCGCGCGACTGTTTTATCAATGCTCTCGGTGAGGTTGTAGGTATGTGTATGAAGCTCCATTGTGCCCGTTTCGAGCCTGGATACATCAAGAATATCATTTACAAGAGATGAAAGCCTCCTGGTCTCTGACATAATGGTCTGTACCTGTGTCGTGGTAATTTCATCCGGAAAATCCTGCATCATTTCCGCATAACTGTAGATTAAGGCAAGAGGTGTTCTTAAGTCGTGTGAAACATTTGCAATAAGCTCCCGCCGCAGTGCATCAACCTTTGAAAGCTCGATTGCGGTCGAGTTAAGGGTATCGGAAAGCTCTCTCACCTCCAGGTATCCGATTCCATTAAAATCAGGGTTATAATTTCCCTTTGAAAGCTTTTTAGCTCCGTCATTCAGGCGTACTAGGGGCTTTGCGATTACATCCGACAACGCAAGTGCAATTGCAACAGAAGCAAATATCATGATGACCGTAATCATATATAACTGTATTTGCAGGGTCGATACTGTAGCGTTTACAGGTGTTATCATGGCATGGAAGGTAAAGGAGATCACTTGCCCGTTTGACAGGGTAAACTCTTTTGTTTCGGTAATTGTTTCAGGATGTAAACCACCCCTGCCATCAGGCCGTGGAGTTTGAGGTTTTACAAAATCTTTGGTAGGAGCTACTATCACGCTTTTATCTCGTTCAAGTTGAAACAGAATCTCTCTTAAATCGGTGCTGTCGATATTTTCCTCAACAAGAGCCATAGCCTCATGAAGCTCATTTCGCCGTATCATTTTATAGAAGTCGCTTAAAAACACCGTTTGAAAAAGCCAGAGGATCAATAGCAAAACACTGCAAAAAGCAAGCATGAAAATGAAGATTTTCCATTTTAATTTTAGCTTATCCATTAAAACGATACCCCAATCCTCTAAGTGTTGTGATGAGTGATGCATAATTTCCCATGTGCTTGCGAAGTAATTTCATGTGGGTATCAAGGGTGCGATCATCACCGTAGTAATCATACCCCCATACCTCGGTCAGTATCTTCTGTCTGGGTACGGCAATATTTTTGTTGCGAATGAGAAAGAATAATAGGTCATATTCTTTCGGAGCCATTTCCACCTGTGTTCCGTCAATAAACACCTTGTAGGCAGTCAAATCTGCAAAAAAACCATCGTTTTCAAAAATAATATGTCCATCCTGTTCCTTGGGGGGCTGTGATGCTTTTATGCGTCTGAGAATTGCGCTGACCCTAAGCATGATCTCTTTTGACGAAAAGGGTTTTACCACATAGTCGTCCACACCCAACTCGAAGCCCAAAACCTTATCATATTCCTCACCCCGGGCAGAAAGCATAATAACCGGTGTATCCGCGGTTTTGCGGATTTCTTTCACCGCTGAAAAACCATCAAGCTCCGGCATCATAACATCCATGATGATGATATCAAAGGCTTGGGTTTTACATAGCTCTACCGCTTCCATACCGTCACAGGCTTCAAAAACCTCGTGCCCTTCAAACAAGGCATATCGTTTGATAACAGCTCTTAAGCCTGCTTCATCATCACAAATCAACATTTTTGCCATGGATCATCCTCCTGCTTGAAAGACAATTTCTTGTGGCAGATGCAGTAAAGCCTGAACCGCCACAGAAGACTTATCGAAAACACTATCAATATTTTATTGCGAACACAGATAAAATACAAGTTCTCTGAACTTTAGCTGAACATGAGTATTTCAACTTCCCCACCTCCACTTGCAGTAGTGTTTTAAGGTACTGGTACCGACACGCCCAAGCGTGATATCACACCGCTGTGTCGGTAGCCTGCTTCACAGGCAAACGCACAAAACATTGTGGGAAAGCTATGTTAATAATTTCTTTTCTTCTTTGCTGCAAAGTATGTCAACAGCAAAAGAAGAGTAAATAACCCCGCATAAATCAGTAAGCCTTTATTGGTATTAGCAATGCTGCTTGTTTGTGCTTCAAAAGGGAATGGTGTAGAGCCTTTGTCTGGAGGGATCTTTTCATCATTCCTGGCAGGATTTTGCATATTGGGTCTTTGTGAAAATCCGCTGCCCAGCTGTGAGAGCATTAAAATTTGTTCTTCTGTCAATCCAATCTCCAAAAGCTTTGATTTCGCTTCAACTGTAACGGATCCACCGGCGTCCTGTAAGATCTGCATGGCCTGCATCATAAGCTCACGATCAGGCATGTTTTCTGCCCTGTTTGGATTGAAGCTTTCACCACCTTGCGGATTTTTCCCGTTAGTCGGTCGATTTCCAGCGTCTGCGTGATCGCCGCCGCCCATCATACTGCCAAGTGTTGAAAGACTTAGATTGCCGGATGAAATAAGCTTACCTGAGTTTGCGGCCTGCTGCGCTGTGGTCGATGGAACTGTACCGTCAAGCTGACCTTGTATGCTCTGGTATCGCAGATTACCAAGAACTTTAAAAGCTTCAACTGCTGTTTTATATTCTTGAAAAGTACAAAAGGCTGTGCTGTCGTTTTCAACATAATCGGAAATAAGCAGATCAAGCTGCGAAATTTTCTCTTCCCATTTACCGTCTGCGAAATAGCTTGTCATTAGCTCTTGCAGATAGTCATGGTATTTTTCCAAATACTGCGTATTGGAGAACAACTTATCGATAAGAGGACGTGAACTCATTTCCACCCCGCTTACAGGAGTATCTATTGGGAAATTGATAACAGAAGATGCATTTCCACTTTGAAATCCGCCCCATGCCAAATTGTAGTCCCAGGGCAGAATTGTAACCTTACCGTTGTTCTCATAGAGATAATAGTTTTGAGCCATGCTCGATGAATAACTGTCAAGGTTCACCACAATGGTATGGGCTGCGAGATACCGTAAAATTTGATCAATATTAAAACAGTTTTCCAGATTTTCTCCCTGGGACAATGCCTTCAGTGTAGTAATAACCCGTTTGAAATCACTGTCATCGCCCTTGCCGACAACATTATTGAAGATTGCACTGTAAGAGGAAGCTTCGTCTGTTGAATACTCCAAGCTGCCGCCATTGCTTCCTCTGCCGCCCATGAAACCGCCAAAGCTTTCGTTCGGGCCCCTCATTTTTCTTCCGCTGTTTTGACTGTCAAACGGAGTAGTGGCTGGAGAGCTTGAACCTGCTGGTGTATTTGGCTGTGTTTGTTCACCTTGCCCGTTATCGGGCGACTGCATGCCCCACTGTGGAAAGCTGCCATCCTGGTCGTTATCCGGCGGCTGTATACTACTCTGTGGAAAGCTGTCATCCTGGCCGTTATCCGGCGGTTGCATACCCCCCCATGGAAAGTTGCCACCATCTTTATCATTACCGCCCATATCCATGCTTTTAACATTATACATCATACCGCTGGTTGTACCGAATACTCTTGCTTCATAGCTGTCGCCATAGGTTTCCACCGCCAGATAAAGGCCCCAATCTTTACCGTTCACTTTGATGTCGGCAAACCCGAAGTATGGGGCATCTACGCTGATTTCCTGCATAAGCTCGTAAGAAACATACTCCTTCATATAAGTGTTATCGCCAAGCATATTGTTGATCACAAAGCTATCAAGCCCAAAGCAGGTCTGACCTTTAATGGTTTCATCAAATTTCAGACGGAAACTGTACCTGTCGCTGCCGGAGCCTGCCACTTGGGTTAAGCTGGAGTTGCCCTTTGGACGAATACCTACATTTTGAAATTTCGTTCCGTTCACAACCACGTCGGCCGTGATAGATTTTTCGCTGATGGCATTGTCCAGCATTTCCTGCCAATCTGTTTCATCTGCAATAATCTCAATAGATATAATATCAGTGCCGAAAATCTTTGTTGCGTATTCTGGCTCTGTTTTGATGCCGCCCTTTTCAGTTTGAATACTTCCCATTACCACGAAAGTAACACTGATGATCAAGGCAAAAACAACGGCTATCCCGACGATCATATTTATCCTTTTACTTTGTATCATGCTTTCACCCCGAATCGAATCAAATTATGCGGTGTATTCGCCATTATAGCTCACAAGACAAGCATTGTTCACACCGTTTATTTCGAGTATTTCATTCAGAAGCTTTGCAGACATATCTAAAAGCCGTACTTCAACGGTAAGCTCGATGCCGTTTCTGGAAACTGTTTTTGCCTTAATCAGGTTTTTCTTCGTTCTCGCCTTTATTAATGCCATACAGTCGCTTTCCGCTTGATCATTATCAAGATTCAGCACCATTATATACGGCGTGTCGTTGCTTTTCCTGTTCACAAACACAAGAAGAATGATGCCGATGAAAATCGAGCCGATCACCGCAAGAGGGATAAGCCCCGCACCAACGACAATACCCGCGGAAATGGCCCAAAACAAAAAGGCAATATCGAGAGGTTCCTTCACAGCGGTTCTGAAACGAACGATTGACAAGGCACCGACCATGCCAAGCGACAGGATAATGTTAGAGGTGACTGCAAGGATAATGAGGGTGGTAATCAAGGTCATAGCCATGATGGAAACGCCAAAGGATGCAGAGTACAT
>CAYVFB010000105.1:0-10665 GCA_964450305.1 uncultured Ruminiclostridium sp. | reverse complement strand
ACTGGGCCTGCCGTGTTTTTTTCTGCTGAATCAACATTATTTTCTGATACACCTCAAAGAAACTCTCTAAGCACTATTATACAGCGGATTATAGCGTTTTTACAGATAGTAATGAAAATATATTTATTTTTGTTATTATGGGTCATTTTGTAGAATAATGGGAATAGAATCCCCCGGTGTTCAATTGCGGGAAAAAATGAAAAACGGTAATGGATCAGTTTCTCCATTACCGTATATAGATTATTTAAGATGGGGGATGAACCCTCATGCCCAGTTACCATTCACAAAAATTGGCACTTTTTTTCCTTCTGCGGTTACACCGGTAATGTTCAGATCCTCACTGCCGATCATGAAATCCTCATGATTCAGCGAGCTGTTCACACCCGCTTTTTCGAGTTCGTCCTTTGTCATGTTTTCGCCATTTGTTAAACATACAGGATATGCTTCACCCAATGCCAGGTGGCAGGAAGCATTCTCGTCAAACAGTGTATTATAGAACAATATCTTTGTATTGGATATGGGTGAATGATAGGGGACAAGAGCTACTTCACCCAAGTAAGCCGAGTTTTCATCGGTTTCAAGCATCTTTTTCAGGGCGTCATATTCCTTTTCAGCCTTCATCTCAACTACCTTTCCGTCTTTAAATGTGAAGGAAAAGTTCTCAATGAGTTTTCCAAGATAATTCAGTGGCATCGTGGAAACAACCCTGCCATTGACACCGTATTTGTGGGGAAGTGTGAATACCTCCTCGGTGGGCATGTTAGCAATAAACTCCACACCCTCCGGGGTTTTATCCGCCCCTCCAAGCCAAATATGATCATCAGGCAACTCAATGGTTAAGTCTGTCCCAACGGAATTCTTATAATGTAACGTTTTGAACCTGCTGGCATTAAGAAAATCCAGGCGCTGCTTCAGCTGGCTTTTATGGATGTCCCATGCTGCCTCGGGATCTTCCGTATCTACCCGCACAGCCTGAAAAATCAGGTTCCAGAGCTTATCAACCGCTTTGTCGGCATCCATTCCGGGGAAGACCTTTCTAGCCCAGGATACAGTGGGAACAGAAGCAACACACCATGTATTACGGTTACTGATTATTCTGTCATAATACTCCCTTAGTGCTGTGCTTCTGCTTTTTGACGCCTTTGATAACCGTTCGGCGTTCACATCGCGCATCAGCTCAGGGTCTGAAGCAGCTATACTGATAAAAGCTGCATTGTTTTTTGCGTTTGATAGATATAGCTCTTTTTCCCACTGCGGGAATTGCTCGAAAACATCCTCCGGAGCATGAAGATAACGAAGCTTTGAGCTTAGTTCATCATTCCATTTCATCACAATATCCCGGGCGCCTTCAAGGTATGCCGCTTCGGCCATAGAGCGGGCGAATGCCGCACATTCAATAGGCGATGATATCACCAGCATCTGACCGGGTTGAATATTCACTCCGGTTTTCACGACAAGCCGCGCATATTTATTATAAAGCTCTTGAAATAAACTATCCATTTCATAAATCCTCCCTTTTTCTTTTAGCTATCAATTTATTATAGCGTTAAATTGGATTTCCATTCAAGTAATAAGATGCAAAGGGTATTTCGCACCAGAGATCGATAGTTTATCTTGATCCTGGCTGAAGAATGAAGTAAAATAATTCGAAAATGTCTTTTAAGTATTGACACACATATTTTCCAAGTTAAGTCTGTAAAAGATTGTCCATTTGGACGATGTGAAAGAAATAATCCTGTTCTATACTATAGCCTTTCAATTTCAATTTTTCTGCTGCAGCAAAGAATTGATTCCATCCGGGCCCTATCTCACGGCCAATCTCCGCCGGATCATCGGTTCCCCACACGTCAAGAGCAATGGAACGGCGATAAATGAACGCTGACCCGGTGGACTGCCATCCCAGTCCAACCAGCCCGCCCTCGGAGTTCGTGCCCCAATCAATGGCATACTGTGGGATTTCCGCTTTCCGAAGCAGTTCATCCACATTTATCCCAAGTTCTTCATAGGGTAATACATATTGACGGTATTCTCCTTTTGTGTACTTGTATATCCAGGAGCTTTCAGCCATAAAAATATCCGGAATCCAGTCACCGCCATTCAGCAAAGCTTTTTCCAAACAACCTTGTCAGCTGTTAACCCGGGTTACTTCTCTTCCTTCCGGTATGCCTCCATCTGCTGTTTCGCTTCATCAGGCAAAGCATCCTCTATAGAGTTGCGGGAAAATCCCTGTTTTTCCAGATAGGTCCGAACCACCTCTTCATTCACCCGCTCTATTTCAGCTTTCAGCTCTCTCGCAGACATTACCGCACTGCCCGCTCCTCTGATAATGATCTGCTGCAGTCCGTCGGATGTTGCCACCCTGATGTCATATTTTTTTGAATTGTCATGGGCAAATTTTTCAATATACTGGTCTGCTGTCTGGGCTTCCCGCGTAAACACCACAAGAATGTTTTCATGCTCAAAGATTTCCTCGTGATGCCCCTGAACGCGATAAGCATCAAATACGGCAATGACCTGGCATTTACGAACCCCCTGATATTTTGTCAATGAATCAAGCAGCTTTGAGCGGGCGACATCCATGCTCTCTTCGGCGAGTTCCTTCAAATCCGGCCATGCGTATATGACATTATAACCATCTACAAGGAGATATTCATCTCTGGTTTCTTTGGTTGCTCCTTCGTATGGAATAGGTTTATGAAAGCTTTCAGCCGTTGTTCTTCGCTTCGTCCACACAGTTTTTCTTCCCTGATTGGCAAAGGAGGTTTGATTCAAAATTCTGTCAACCTCCTCCGGAGGAAGCCAATTCTGAATGGTATAAAAAGCCTTCCGGGCTGTTGTCTCCTGAGCATCCATTTTCTTCTGGAAGTAGCCTGGGAGATGCATGTACTCCTTCACTTCATTCCAATCGACTAAAAAGCCGGTGCCATTGGCACAGAAAACCGAGCCCGTTGGGTTGTTGACATCCCTTTCAGAGTCATATCCTATCCTTTCGATGACCTCTCTGGAGCTGTGGCAGGGCTCATAGCCCTTCAGGCTGCAAAAAAACCTGCCCTGACCTTTTGTATAGGCCATCACATCCTTCTGATAATTGCGCAGGGTGATAACAGGGGCCTCCCCTTCAAGAACAGCCAGTTCCCCTCCCATTTGTGATACACGACATATCCCATGAAGCTGCTCAATGTCAGACATGGCGCGCCCCACCATTTTTTCAGGGATTTCCAGCTGAAAGGTATACCAGGGCTCCAGCAATACAGACTCGGCTTCCTTTAAGCCCTGACGCACGGCACGCCAGGTCGCTTCCCTGAAATCTCCGCCCTCTGTATGCTTATTATGCGCACGGCCTGCCACCAGCGTTATTTTCATATCGGTAATCGGGGATCCGGTAAGAACTCCCCGGTGAACCTTTTCTTCCAGATGGGACAGGATAAGGTTCTTCCAGTTTTTTGCCAGTATATCATCGCTGCAATCTACCGCAAACCGAAGGCCACTGCCCCTCTCCCCGGGTTCCATCAGCAGATGGACCTCTGCATAATGACGCAGCGGCTCAAAGTGGCCCACTCCCTCCACAGAGTTTGCAATGGTCTCCTTATATACAATCTTGCCCGCATCGAAGACCACCTCGATACCAAACCGGTCCTGTATCAAGCTTTGCAGAATTTCAACCTGAACCTCGCCCATGATTTGAACATGAATTTCCGCAAGCTGCTCATCCCATACAATGTGAAGCTGCGGATCCTCTTCTTCTATCTGGCGTAGTTTTGGAAGCACAGCCCTTGGATCGCAGCCCTGCGGAAGCGTGATCCGATAGGTGAACACACTCTCCAGAACCGGCGGCGCAGCGGTTTCCTCTATTCCCAGGCCTTCTCCCGGCTTTGTCATACTAAGCCCCGTGACAGCACAAACACTGCCTGCTTCAGCTTCATTCACAGCTTCAAATCTGTCGCCGGAATAGATCCGGATCTGATGAACCTTCTCCTCCCAGACTCCGTTTGATAATAAATCCTTCACTTTCAAACTTCCGCCTGTAATTTTCATATGCGTCAGGCGGTTTCCCTGTTCATCCCTGTCAATTTTTAATATTCTGGCACCAAATTGCTGTGGCCACACCGGTGCCTCGGCATAGTTCAACATGCCTGCCAAAAAGGCTTCAACCCCTTCAAGCTTTAAAGCTGCACCGAAAAAACACGGAAACACCTTGCGTTCCCGAATGGATTTTTTGATCTGCGCAATGGATACACGTCCTTTTTCCAGATAGGCTTCCATCAAGGGTTCATCACACATAGCCAGCTGATCGTAGAAATCCGCCGACAACTCCTGCCCGAAATCAACACAACCATCACCCAAATGTTCTTTAATCTCTTCCATCAACTTTTTAGGATCAGGCTCGTTCAGATCCATTTTATTGACGAAGATAAAAACGGGAACCCGATAAATACTCAAAAGACGCCACAGGGTTTTGGTGTGCCCCTGCACCCCATCTGTGCCGCTGATCACTAAAATGGCATAATCCAGAACGCGCAGCGTTCTTTCCATTTCAGCAGAAAAATCCACATGGCCGGGGGTATCCAGCAGGGTAATTTGCAGATTCCCTTCAGTAAACACCGCCTGCTTGGAAAAAATCGTGATCCCTCTGGACCTTTCAAGCTCGAAGTGATCCAAATAGGCATCCTTGTTGTCCACCCTGCCTGGTTTTCTAATTTTTCCGCTTAAATAGAGCAAACTCTCCGATAATGTTGTTTTTCCTGCATCCACATGGGCCAGGATTCCAATGACCAGCTTTTTCATCTTTTTTATCCTTTGGTGTCGAGCTGTATCTATCATAACAATAAACATGGTCTCTTCTCAACTGTCTGTTTATCTTGTAATATATAACTACATAATATCGCGAAGTAAATCGTTATAGCTTTATTTTTTTGTGGTATGAATGTTATAATATGTTTCAATATGCTTATGAAGGAGCCCCGATGAAAAGCATTAAATCAAAAGGGATCATTTTTTCATTGTGCATTATTTTATTTGCGATCATACCTCTGGGATTGGGGGGGTATTTCCGGTTTCGCGAAATTCTTGTGAACGAGGTAAACCAGGCTGTTGTCAGGGTTGCAGAAGAAACCGCCGACCATTTAAGCAGTTACATTTCTCAGTTTATTTCACCTCTGGTTGAAATATCTAAAAACGAAGCAATCATCAGCATGGACTGGGAAAAGCAGCAGGATATTCTTGATGCCCAAATTCATCCGAACTATTTACAAATAATTGTGGTTGATTTAAATGGGATGGCGCACTATACAGATGGTACAATTCTGGATCTAAGCGATAGAGACTATATCCAGCAAGCTTTAGCCGGCAAGCTTTCCTTTTCCGATGTCATCATCAGTCGGAAAACAGGCGAGCATGTCATCATGCTCAGTGTTCCCATTTTTTTGGATAGTATTGTTCAGGGGGCATTGATTGCACGACTGGATGATGATTTTCTGTCTGATTTCGCATCAACCCGTGGTTATGGAGAAAATGGCAGGGCTTACGTCATCAGCAGGGAAGGTGCCATCATCTCAAGATCCCGGCAGGAAAACGAAATTAAAACGTTTAATATTCATGGTGCTGCGTACAACGACAGCAATTATGCGCAGTTCTCAGAGTTCGTACATACAACCAGCCATCTGAACTCGGGCTTTGGGAGCTTTGAACTTCATGGACACAGGATTCTGATGGGCTATGCTTCGGTAGAAAAAACCAATTGGAAGGTTTATATAGGAACCGTTGAAGAGGCGGCTTTAAAAAGCCTGAATGACCTGTTGAAATCCTTTAACCTTATTATAGTGCTTTCCCTTATTCTATGCGCCATTCTGGCTTCGCTGATTGTCCAAAAGCTGTTGAAGCCGATTGTGGAACTCGATAATTTATTCTCCAAGGGTGCCATGGGAAACCTTACGGTCAGATTTAGCGGAAAATCCAAGGATGAGATAGGAAGGCTTGGCTTAAGCTTTAACCGTATGATGGATAAAATCAAGACCCTGACACAGTATGATCCGCTGACTGCCTTATTGAATCAGTATGTTCTGGAAAAGGAAATCCAAAGCCTGACACATCTTCAGCAACCGCAAAAGTTTTCAATCATTATGGTAGCTATTGATAAGCTTAGTCATATTAATGATACTTATGGGTACGAAATGGGTGATTTGGTTCTGTGCGAAATGGCATCCCGGATAAAAAGCTGTATCACTCCGGAACACCAGCTATATCGTTATAAGGGTGATGAGTTTATCATCCTTGCGAGAAACAGTTCTGACCATGAAATCCAGGCCATAGCTCAGAAAATACTATCGGTACTGATTGAAAGCTATCATTTGAAGGGAAAGAATATCGAAGTAAAAATCAGTATTGGGTTTTTTCATGCAAATGAAGATACTCAAACGGAAGAACCGCTGAAATCGGTGACAAACGCCCTGAACTATGCGAAGTTCCTGGGCAGCAATCAAATACAAGCTTATAATCCGCAGTTGCATGCCAACCTGTTGGGCATCCGGGAGCTTCAGTCAGAAATTCCCCTCGCGATCAGGGAAGATCAGCTTTACCTGGTATATCAGCCTATTATGGAGCTGGAAAGCAATAAAATGGTCGGAGTGGAAGCACTCGTCCGCTGGAAGCATCCACGAAAGGGGATATTGTATCCGGATAAGTTCATTGATCTGGCTGAGCAAAATGGAACCATTGTAGAATTGGATTTTTGGGTGATCAAAACCGTATGCAAGCTTATCAAATCCTGGCAGGATGAGAGCAGAAAACCGGTTGGTATTTCTGTGAACATTTCTGCCAAAACCTTTGAAGGCAAAAGGTTTATCCCGGACCTGCTGGATATCCTGAAGCAGTATCATATTGATCCGGAGTTGATTCAGCTGGAAATCACCGAACGGATGGTGATTCATAATATCGAAGAGAGCATTGTAAAGCTGAATGAGCTGCGTGAAATGGGGGTTCATATCGCAATCGATGATTTTGGAATTGGGTATTCTTCACTGAGCTATATCATTCGGCTGCCCATCGACAGCATCAAGATTGACAAGGCATTTGTTCAAAGCATGAGCACAAGCCTCGAAGCAAGGGTTCTTGTGGCAGCGATCATCAGCCTGTGCAAAACCTTAAAATACAATGTCATCGCCGAAGGCATCGAAACCCTGAATGATTTGGAGTACCTGAAAAAGAACAAGTGCGCCATGGGGCAGGGCTATTATTTTTCAAAACCGGTACACATTGAGGAAATTCGTTTGGATGATTGACGAGGGTAATCCTCAGTTATCCAATGGCTCTACAGAATCATCTATGATATAAAACTGGTCGGATGACTCAATCCTCTCATCCAAACCTTTTCCTGTATCCGCATTTCCTGCAAAGCTCTTCTATAGCTTCTCGCCGGTCAAAACCGTTTATCAGGTTCACTGCTCTTTCCGATTCGATGATTTCATAGAAGGGCTTATGATGAATGTTTCCCAGGTTTATCACTCCATCACCATCCAGACAGCATGGGACTACCGTGCCATCCACCAAAATGGCGGCCTGATTGCGCAGCCCATAACAAAAGCCACGGGGATTGCTTTCTTCCTGCCGGATATCCGGCCATTGAAACAGGTGCTCCTCATTCACATATACTCTTTCAGCGATTTTAATACCTCGCTCCGGCAATATTCTTTCCTGAATTCTATAAGGCAAATCAAATGCACTTTCGATTGCCCGTAAAAAATCGTTGTTCTTCTCCCTCTCCACGCAAACCGCGTTGTTCTCATCAAGGTTCCATAACCTTAAAGCGATAATGATATTTGTCCTGCTCACGGCTTCCTTTGCAAAAGATAAAATATGGTGAATGTATTCCTCTTTACCCTGCATCCCTTTGTTTCCATCAAAACTGTGCAGGGAAAAATTAACCTGCCGCAAACAAGGCTTTGATAGAAGCATCGGGGCTGCCCTTTGAATGAGTGTGCCATTGGTGGTGATATTCACCTTGAAATGCTGCCCATGGCTGATATCCAATAGCCTCTCCAAATAGGGATGAAGCAGCGGCTCGCCTTTTACATGTAAATAAATGTGGCTGGTGTGCGCCTTGATTTGTTCCAGTATTTTGCCGAAGGTATCAATGCTCATGAATTCGGGTTTTCGAGTCGTCTTCGGACAAAAATCGCATTCAAGGTTACATGCATTTGTAATCTCGATATAAATCTTCTTAAATTGTTTCATAGTCTTACAGCTCTATCAGTTCATTGACATTTTGAGCGTTTACAATGTCTGATCTGGCAGGTGGCGGTGGATGCGTTTCAGGCTTTCTGATCCTCTTTATCATTCATCTCGAGAAGCCCTCGAGTTTCCAGAATCGGCTCTATAAACAAAATACCCTTTCCGGGTTCATTCAGATTCAAAGCATCAGACAACGCAGTCACAACCTTATCGACTAAAGCATCTGGTGTCAGAATAATGATGAGTTCCTTTTCCGGCTCGATTTCCATACCAAATAATGTTGTAGCAATCTCCGCACTGGCACCTCGGCCGTGTAAAATCGTGCCCCCACGCACACCAGCCTCGCGCGCGATATCCATCACATCATCCGACAACCCGCGTTCAACAATCACTGTCAGTTTTTTAAACATACTTTCTCCCTCCACGCACTGTGCCGCATTTATGGCATCCTGCTTTATTCCCGAATCCTGACCCGGTAAACCTATTGCATGCAGTACTGAAGTCGTATATGCAATGCCATGGCCATGTACTTTTAGCTGGAGTTCTTGATTGAAATATTCCAACATTTCATCAGCCTGATCACTCTTTAACAGGAAGTGAATCACTTCTCTTTTTTGACTTTTTATGCCCAGTAAGTTTAAGGCCGTACTTTTGACTGTTCCTTTACCAATTGTAATCATCCCTCCCCGCAGGCCCTTCTCCTTCGCAAGACGGATACATTTATGGCTTTGATTCTCACTGAGGATTAATGTTAACATCTTTTTCTTACTGGTATTCAGTTCTTCCATTGGTTTATCCATGTTTACCTCCGAATGTTTCCTGTTTAGTAACCGAAGCACTGGATGCTTTACGCGTTTTTTGATGGTAGAGCGCACCCAACAATTCAATTGCAATGATGGGCATCATGGCAACTATAGCAATCATTCCAAACCCATCCACCACGATATCTGCTGATGGAACCTGGGCAGCAATACCTTGAACAAAGGCCAGCGAGAACGTGGCAGTCATGGGCCCGGAAGCAACACCGCCTGCGTCATAGGCTATACCCACAAACAATTCGGGCACCCTGTAAGCAAAAATCACAGCAAGACCAAACCCGGGCAATAAATACATCCATAACTGCAGATTCGGCAGAAGAATACGTAAAGCTGACATGAAAATGGACAACCCCACCGCGATGGACAGGAAGATTAGAACCAGCTTACGGCTGACCGAACCCCCGGTGACTTCTTCAATCTGGTGAGTGAGGACATGGACAGCCGGCTCTGCCAATACCGTTGACAGCCCCAGAAGCAAAGCTACTACCAATACGGGAATTTTGGAATCCATTGCGGCAAGCTGCATTCCTATCTGGGTGCCGACTGCCATAAAGCCACCGTTGACACCCAGCAAAAACACAACGAGCCCAAATAAGGTTAGGAAAAGACCTCGGCTGATATCGATAACCCGCTTTCTTTTGTGTTTAAAAGAAAATACCTGAAACAAAACATATGCAATTATTATGGGCAAAAGCGAGAGAAATGACTCCCATGCGATCGGCCATAGTTTTGAACCGTACATCCCCAGCAAATTTGAACTGACAATGGTTTCCTCCGGTAACGAACCGGTTAGTTTGTCTGTGCCCAATAAAAGGCCGGTAACCAATACCCCAAGAATAGCGCCTGCTGAAGATATTCCAACCAGACCAAAGTTATCTGCTTCATTGGTTTTGCTGTCCTTTTTGATGGCTGAAATACCACCGGCCAAAGCCAGCATAAACGGTACGGTAATGGCGCCTGTTGTCGCCCCGGAAGCATCAAATGCGATGGCGATAAACTCTGGAGATGAGAACAGCGAAAGGATAAAAATCAAACCATACGCGGCTGTAAACACGTATTTTAATCGAACATTCTTCAAAATGCGCAGCATTCCCAGGGTCATCATGACCGCAATCCCGACAGAGACCGCAACGACCATGAGGGTGCGGCCAAACTGGCCTGAAGTGACGTTATCCACCTGTCCTGCAAGAATGTGCAGATCTGGTTCAGCGTAAGAAATAAAAAAGCCAAGAACCAGACAAATGGCAATGATAACAGTAAAGCTTTTTGAAAGTGCGATGGAATCCCCGATTCCATGGCCAATAGGTTCCAGTCCCTGATCAATACCGAACAAAAATATGGTTAAACCAATGATGACCAATATCGAGCCTATGAGATAAGCATACAGCATTGTAGCTTCCAGGGGACTGATGGTAAAATGGAGTATAAGTACGATCGCAGTGATCGGCAAAACAGAGAATAACACCTCTTTAAATTTGTCTTTCAGAGCGTCCAATCCAACACCTCTTTACTAAATAATTTTGGTTTCCTGAGTCTTGTCTCCAGACATAACGGTCTGTATAGAAAATATAACGAGGCCCAGATGGGCCCCCGCCCCACCTCTTAACGTATTTTCAGCCAA
>CAYVFB010000104.1:0-10967 GCA_964450305.1 uncultured Ruminiclostridium sp. | reverse complement strand
CGCCCATGCAACCCGGGCTGGTCGTTCCGCTCCGCTGCACTGCTCGCCCATGCAACCCGGGCTGGTCGTTCCGCTCCGCTGCACTGCTCGCCCATGCAACCCGGGCTGGTCGTTCCGCTCCGCTGCACTGCTCGCCCATGCAACCCGGGCTGGTCGTTCCGCTCCGCTGCACTGCTCGCCCATGCAATCGGAGCCGGCTCGGCTCTGCCGAACGGTCTCCCCGAGTGTGTAGCGATTGCAAGCAATCGCTTCCGTTGTTATAATGAAAGAAGGCGTGGTACAGGGTCATCATTTTCCCATAACCCTCATTGTGATTCAATGAGCGCTTGCGCAAATTACACGCCATAACGCGGGGTATTAGGTCGACTGATAAAAATCAGGAGGAAGCAAAATGCAGGGAAACAAAGAAACAAGAATCAGTACTGTTGAAGCACCCAAGCTTGCAGAGGCAGGGTTGCTCTATTCGATTGTCGCTTTTTTACTGCTGTCCGCGGGAGCATATTTTCAAGGCAGGAACTTCATCTCCGGGATTCTTATTACAGAGTTTATCATTATTCTATTACCCCCGCTGATATTGCTCATAGTAAGGAAATATGACATCCCTGGTGTATTAAGACTGAATCGTGTCAGCTTGTTGAACCTTTTCATCATTTTTTGCATGATGTTGCTCTCTTTATGGATTGTCACTATCCTGAACCTGTTCAACCTCTGGCTGCTTAAAGCCATTTTCGGCAGGGTCAGCGTTTCACCGGTGCCCATCACTGAATCTTCCATGCTGGTTAATGTTTTGTTGATCGGAGGCTCAGCCGGGATCTGCGAAGAGGTCATGTTCAGAGGTGTTATTCAAAGAAGCCTTGAAAGGTTGGGCGTTTTTTGGTCCATCCTGATCACAGGCTTCATTTTTGGCCTATTTCATATGGATTTCCAAAAGCTGCTGGGTACCTTCCTGCTCGGAGTGCTGATAGGCTTCATTGTATACCGTACAAATTCGCTGTTTGCTGGGATGTTTGCCCATTTCACGAACAATTCACTGGCGGTTATCATCAGTTCACTGGCCAGTAAAATAACAAAGACAACTCAAGTTCAAACTGGTGAAACGCTGAACGATGCGTTCACAATACTTGAGAGCATGCCGCCTGCTCAGATGATTGGTGTACTTGTGTTCTATGTCTTTAGCGCTCTGTTTTGCGGGGCTGCACTTGCCGGGCTGATATGGGCATTTGTAAAGAATACCTCTGCGACCCACGAAGCTGTTCCACGTGCGAAAACACAGAAAAAAACACTTGTTGTGCTGGCCTTCCTGCCTGGTTTAGCAGCAATAGCTTTTATATATGTTTTGACAGCACTGGGGCTTAGCGGAATACGCCTGGATTTTCTCAGCAGATTATTCGGGGGTTAAACGGATGGCAGGTGACAACAACAAAACAGAAACAGATAAAGGAATTTATTGGAAAGTACGGTACTTCATTGATGAAACCGGAAGGTTTCAGCTTGTGAAGTAAAATAACCAAAACTGCTTTTACACCTCCTGAAAATTGTACAATAAGCATTGGGATACCATTTTTAATTGAACTATAAACCCAGGAGGTGTTTTTATATGGTAAAAAAAGATCTTGTTTTTTTATGGTAACTAGTTACTTCATGAATATCCGAGGTATATAATAATTAGCAATAAAGACCATTGATATATACGTATTAAGTGATGGAGGGAATCAATATGGAAAAAAATCAGTTCATCATCAACAACACGATTCAAGTGAACCGAATTTCAGCAGTATTTGTTCTTGGAATCATCTGTGTTGTCTATCCTTTGTTTTTCATCCTGACTAAGCTGGGAGTTTTTGGGATAGATTTAACATTTCTGGGGGTTGCGGCAGCAGTCAGCGCCATTCTCCTGCTCCCTCCCTTCATCTTATCCAGGAAAGAACTGATGCCGAATCTGGTGAAATATGCGCTTGTATCGGTTTGTACTATCATTCTTGGCATACTTGCCGCTGATGGTGATATTAATATCATGTTGACATACCTTTTACCCTGTATCATTTCCGTGTTGTATTATGATCGCGTCGCCACCAGGATCGCGCTCGTGCTGGGAATGGTCAGCGTATTCATTTCTCGGTATTTTTCAATGGTAGATGAATTTGGTACCACCGACATCCTTGGAAAGTACATCCCCGAAATGGCAGGTTGTCTGATGGAATTTTTTGCGCTGTATTTAGTCCTCAATCTTCTTATTGTACGGATTAACAATATGTTCCTGAACGCTGTGGATCTCGAGCAGCAGAAGACACTGATGGAACAGGTTCGACTGTTTTCCGAGAAAAACTCCCAGGCTTCAAAGGAGCTGGCACTGAATGTTGAACATGTGTCCGCGAACATGGAGCAGGGAACGAAAGCCAATGAAGATATCGCATTGAACGCCTCCAACACATTGGGGTCCTGCGAAAAAAACCTGCGATTTGTGGAGGACTCATCCAATACCATCGTTGAAATTTCCGAAGCACTGAAAGGAATACATATCGGCAGCCGCGACATGGTTGAATCCTTTTCACAAACCAGCAAAGCAGCGTTAGAAAGCCAGAATATAATCAGAGAAGCCATTATGGATATTCAACAGGTCGAAACAGCGGGTATAAAAACACAACAGGTTATGGCACAGCTGCTGGCCACGACCGAGCAGATCGGAGAGATTTTGAATCTGATTAATGATATTTCAAGAAGAACCAATCTGCTGGCGTTGAATGCCTCCATTGAATCAGCCCGTGCCGGAGAAGCCGGGAAGGGCTTTTCCGTCGTGGCTGAGGAAATCAGGAAGCTGGCGGATCAGACCAATGCGGCTACACGCCAGATCGCAGGCCTGATCGAAGGGCTGCAGGAGAATACACAAACAGCTGCAGATACTGTCTGCGCAAGCTCAAAAACAATCCAGGATGGAATCTGTAAGGTAAAGGACACAGGTGAAGCCATCGATAAGCTGCTGGCTGTACAAAACGCCACGAGCCTAAAGGTTCAGGAGATAAGCCAGGTAAGCAGTCGTTCCGGGGAGCATAGCAGCAAGCTGATGGAGGTTATAACTGAAATACGCAACCAACTGAACAATTCCTATTCAGATATGGAATGCATTGCAGCAGCAACCGAGGAACAGACAGCTACTCTGCAACAAATCTCAGCTGCACTGCAAAGCATTGAAACAACAGCCCAAAACCTCAGCCAAACATAAAACACTGCACACGGCATGGAATTATTTAAGTTTTTTCTGCAGCCGATGCTCTGGACATCTTTGTAAAGCAGGACAACCGGCATAGGCAGAACCCTTTTTTGAAAGAGCTGAAAACAAAAATCATTAAACGGTTCGCTCTGCTCAGACGTAAATGGATATAGAAAAAGACTTTTATATAACTTACTGTATATGTTAGATTGTAAATATCAGTGGGTATATAGATAAATAGAAGGAATACATTCTATCCGTTATGGGGTGATTGTTTGAAAACGGTGATGATTGCCGATGATGCGCTGTTTATGAGACGATCTCTGCGAATTATATTGGAAAAAATAGGCTATCAGATCGTTGCAGAGGCTGCGAATGGGCTTGAAGCCATTGCGAAATATAAGCTGAGTAAACCTGATATCGTTACAATGGACATTACAATGCCCGACATGAACGGTATTGAAGCGGTTAAGGAATTGAAGAAGATCGACCCGGAAGCTAAGATCATTGTCATTTCTGCCATGGGCAGCATGGCATTCGTCTATGATGCCATTTCTGCGGGTGCCAGTGGCTTTATTGTAAAACCCTTTAAAGAGGAAGATGTGATAAAAAACCTGCTCAAGCTATAACGAAGCGAAAACATCGTTATCGTTTATTGGTGTTATGGTCAAACATTTGGGAGACTAAACATGAAACGTAGAAACGACCCACTTTTTGAGGCATATCTGTATGAAACCCGGCAGCTTGTGGAAAAAGCGGAGCTGACACTGATCAATTGCGAAAAAATGAAACACATGGATCAGGAGTGTATCAATGAAACCTTCAGGGTGATGCATACCATCAAGGGATCGTCCGCAATGATGGAGTATAATTCTATGGCAGATACTGCCCATTCTGTGGAAGATCTTTTCTATTTTATCAGAGAATCCAGTCCTGAGCTCGATTTCAGCCGTGTATCCGATATTGTCCTGAATGTGCTTGATTATATGAAAAGCGTTCTTGTCTGTATTGAAAACGGAGATGAGCTGCCACAGGTCGATGGGGATATAATACAATCCATATATACCTATCTGGAAGAATTAAAGGGGGAACCGGTGAACAAAGGCCGAACCCCTGAATCACAGGAAAACAGCCCGATATCGTTGGACATGGAAGGTGGAAATGCACAGACGGAAAAAAAACAGGATGCAAACAAGGTAATATGGGCGCAATTCGATGATGGCTGTGAGATGGAAAGCGTCAGGGCATATGGATTGACCAAGCAATTAGAAAAAATGGTTTGTGTTTTGGAAACCCGTCCTGAAAATCTGCAGGATTTTGACAGGGCAACAGATTTTATCCGGAAAAACGGAGTGGAGATATACATTCATACCGAACTGGAAAGCGCGGAAATAGAAAAATTTATCCGGGATGAGACGGTCTATCTAAAGGATTGCAGGGTGGATAACCTGATGCAAAAACCTGTTCCATCCGCCTCATTAAAAGCAGCCAATTCGAAAAAGCCGGAAGACTTACCCAAAGTGCAAAACAAGCCATCCACTCACCAAAACTACATCAGCGTGAATGTGAATAAGCTTGATAAGCTGATGGATGTGGTCGGTGAACTGGTCATATCTGAACTGATGGTGATACAAAACCCGGAAATCACCGGCCTGAAACTGAACACCTTCGATAAGGCCGCGAGTCAGCTGAAAAAGATGACTGATGAGTTGCAGGATATTGTGATGTCCATTCGCATGGTGCCCATTGGAGCGACCTTCCTCAGTATGCAAAGAATTGTCAGGGATATGTGCAAAAAGCTCGGGAAAGAAGTTGAACTGGTGATCTCCGGAGAAGAAACCGAAGTGGACAAAAACATTATTGAGTCGCTTTCAGACCCGCTGGTGCATATGATCCGAAATTCCATCGATCATGGCATAGAGGATCCGCAAACCAGGGCGAAGCGTGGAAAACCTGTTTCCGGCAAGATCTCGCTTAAAGCCCGGAATGAAGGCGGTGATGTATGGATCACAGTTGCCGATGACGGTGGCGGCCTGAACCGGGACGCAATTCTAAAAAAAGCAAAAGAGAATGGCTTGATCACGAATGATGAAAAAGAATTTACAGACGCCGAGGTGTGGAAACTGATCCTGGCCCCCGGCTTTTCCACAAAACAGGATGTTTCTCAGTTTTCAGGCAGAGGGGTGGGCATGGACGTTGTTACCCAAAATATTGAAAAAGCTGGCGGACGTCTTTACATTGACAGCCAAGCCGGAGTCGGAACAGTCTTCTCAATCCGATTCCCGCTGACTTTAGCCATTATTGATGGAATGGAGATCTCTGTTGGAAATTCCCACTATACAATCCCTATTACAACCATCAGAGAGGCCATCAAGCCGCTCAAAAGCAATATCATTTCGGATATCAACGGACACGAGGCCATTATGCTTCGGGGGAACTGTATTGAGGTTCTAAGGCTTTACAAGGAATTTAGTATTGATACCAACATCACTGAACCGGAGGAGGGTATTTTGGTGATCGTTCAGAACGATACGAATACCTATGCTCTTCTTGCAGACAAACTGCTTGGCGAACACCAGGTTGTTGTCAAGCCAATGCCGGATTATATGGGAAAAATAACGGGCGTCTCAGGATGCTCCATACTTGGAGATGGCCAGATCAGTTTAATATTGGATATTGCAGGCCTGCTGGAACGGAATGGCAGGGCAAAACGGGGGGCGTGGGAATGAATGAAGTAACATGGATTGATGAAAACGAAGATACACTGACGGGAAAATATTTGACCTTTAACCTTGGGCAGGAGGTTTATGGCCTGGAGATCAGCGTGGTTACTGAAATTGTCGGGATGCAGAGTATTACGGAGGTGCCCGACCTTCCGGTTTACATGAAGGGTGTGATCAACCTGCGGGGTAAAATCGTTCCGGTGATTGATGCCGGGATAAAATTCGGAAAGCCCCCCATCATCTATCACGATCGCACCTGTATCATCATTATGGAAATAGAAAATGCTCTCATCGGGCTGATTGTTGACAAAGTAAACGAAGTAATTGACATCCCGGAAGAAAATGTGGTACCGCCGCCGGATGGGAAAACCGGGTTCTCAAACCAATTTATCAAGGGAATCGGAATGGTTGGGAATGACATGAAGATTTTGATTGACAGCTTTAAAATATTTTCACGAGATGTTGAACAGAATATTCAGGGCGCTTAGAGTGGAGGAAAGGTTATCCCTATGATAACCCTTCTCCTCGTATCGGTGCTTGTGCTGATGGCTATCAATTGTTTCCCGCTGACAACCCCGGTTTAGAACGTTATCATGAATGGATGTACGGAGTATGAAACCTATTACAAAGACAGAATTCAATTTATTAAGAGAAATCCTCAGTGAGCGTTTTGGAATAGAACTGAAGGAGGAAAAGAGGGCCCTCGTCGAAAGCAGGCTTGGGAAAGTGCTTCAGGTGAGGGGTATGAACACTCTTTCCGAGTACCTTGAAGTGGTTTTACAGGATACAAGCGGTGTGCTTGAGCGGGAATTGGCTGAAAAGCTGACCACAAATCATACCTTTTTCCTGCGGGAGGCAGATCATTTCCACTTTTTCTCAGACACTGTTTTGCCATGGTTGTCGGGAACGATCAAAGACAAGGACCTGAGGATATGGAGCGCAGGCTGCTCTTCCGGTGAGGAAGCCTACACCCTCGCAATGGTTATAGCTGATTTTTTTAATTATTCACAGGGAGAGTGGAATACAAAACTTCTGGCCACTGATATTTCAACAGCTATTCTTGATAGAGCTACCACTGGCATTTATCCTGAAGAAAGCCTGGAGAAGCTGCCAAATAAATGGAAGAAGCTATATTTTAACAGGTTGTACGACGGTAAAGTTCAAGTTGGAGAAAGAATAAGAGATGAGGTCATATTCCGCCATCTGAATTTGAATGAACCACTTTTTCCATTCAAACGGAAATTCCATGTGATCTTTTGCAGGAACGTCATGATCTATTTCAATATACAAATGAAACAGGAACTGATTCGAAAGTTCTATCAATGGACCGAGCCCGGAGGATATCTGTTTATCGGGCACTCAGAAAGCCTTGGCAGGAACACGATGGGGTACCAATATATAAAACCCTCGATTTACAGAAAGGAGCCATGATATTGATTAAAAAAGTCATCCGTGTACTGGTTATTGACGATTCGGTTTTTTTTCGTGAGGCGTTGCGGTACCATATTGACAGGGACCCCGGCATGGAAATAGCAGGGGAAGCAGGGGATGCAGTTACAGCGGTAAAAAAGATAGAAGAGCTCAATCCGGATGTTATCACCCTCGACATTGAAATGCCCGGAATGAACGGGATTGATTTCCTGAAAAAAGTAATGCCGGGTTATGCAATACCCGTTGTAGTGGTTAGCTCAGCCAGCACAAGGGTATTTGATGCGCTTGGGGCCGGTGCGCTGGATTTTGTTGTTAAACCGGATCGGCAGAGTATGGGTCAGACTCTATTTTTTAATGAACTGAAGGTAAAGCTTAAAATAGCGGTTACTGCCAATCGTTCAATCCTGAAGACGAAGAACAATCCATATGGCGACAGAGCGTTGAACAAGCACCCGAAATACGGGGTTATTGCGATTGGTGCATCTACTGGAGGAACCGAGGCGATTTTCAGAGTGGTTCAGGATCTTCCCGCAAATATCCCCGGTATTGTAATCGTTCAGCATATGCCACCCGTATTTACGCGGATGTATGCCGAGCGGCTGAACAATTCCTGTGCCCTTCAAGCCAAGGAAGCCCAAACCGGTGATCGGGTTTATCCAGGCAGGTTGCTGGTTGCGCCAGGTGAATATCAGATGCGCCTAAGGAAGGCAGGCGATGATTATTATGTTGAGTGCAATAAGGAAGCAAAAGTGAGTGGCCATTGCCCCTCTGTAGATGTGCTTTTTCAATCGGTTGCTGAAAAAGCAAAAGGTGACGCCATTGGCATTCTGCTTACCGGTATGGGAAGAGATGGAGCAGAAGGCCTTTTGGAAATGCGTAAAAAGGGCGCGAGAACCTTCGGCCAGGATGAAGCCACATCAGTGGTCTATGGCATGCCGAAGGCAGCGTATGACATAGGAGCCGTTGAGAAACAGCTGCCCCTGCATGAAGTTCCGAAAGAGCTGTTAAAGATACTTGGGGTGTTGTAACCATGATGCCCGGTATAAGTGGTATAGTTAAAAACATGAGCGGGAGAACCGCTCTTTTTTTGTATGCAAAAATCACTGGTGAGGTGCATAAGTCATAATTATTGCGTGCATAAATCACAACATTAAGAAAAGGAGAGTAAAATAGCTAATTTTAATATTTTCAGGATGCCTATGTGATATACTTATTTTCCACATCAAACCGTATCAAAAGGTGTTATAGCAACAGAAGCGAGGGCGTTTAGCACATGAAATATCATTCTTCTCGGAGGTTTACGTGATGAGATTGATTGCGCACGGGACCCAAAAAAAGACAAAGAGGTTTTTATTACTTACATTCAATATGTGTATCTTTTTTGCATTACTCATTTCTCCCGCCTCGATTTGTTACGCCAGTAACTCTTCAGAAGGGCTTCAAACCATTATATCCACAGTTATTGAAAATGGGAAAACTATCGAAAAGGATCAAGATCCTGGGCTGGCTTATTATAATAGCCCAACAGATTTCGGTTACCCCGAAGGTGTTCAGGGAGGACGCTGGACTGAACGCCACGGAAACAATGCAGGAGGAATTAATCTGCCTTATTATAGCGCAGGCTTTTTAGCTCCTATGTTGGACAAATATTATCAGACACCGTATAAACCCATTCCCGTTGACAGAAAGGATGATACCAAAGTCCCCCCATCGGCAGAGGACCTGATCGCAACAGACTATCCTGAAATGGTCAGGCTTTTAGAGCTTCTGTATCAAAACGCTGATATTCGCGATAACACCCTGAACCCTACTTATGGTTTCATGATGAAAAGAGAACCTGTTATAACCCTGACTGCCGGATATCAAGAGGAGTTGCGGGAACTGGCAAAGCTTACCTTTAAAGATATCCGAGGAGATGAGTGGTATGCTCCCCATATCCCATTGTCTGTATATCGCAAGCTTGTAAAGGGGTTTCCGGACAAAACCTTTAAAGGCGGAAACCTGGTCACCCGCGCTGAGGTGCTGACCATGCTGGCCCGGTTCAAAAGCTCGGAGAGCTTGATCAACCAAAAGGCTAAGCAGGATGTTGAGACCTGGATTCGGTTTTCCGAGCTAATCGGCAACGACTGGTATACCCAATACGTGGTTGCAGCCCAAGACGGATTGGTTCATCCGGATCAATACACACGGGAAACCATTCTGAAACCCATGATCCGTGGGGAGGTGATCTATGCACTGGCTAATCTGCTGTGGAACGAAGATATCCAGGAAGGCGGAAAATACTATAACATGGCTGTAGTCAATGATAATCCGGCCTTCAATGATACTATAAAAACCATTACAATTTCAAATCCCGACGTTGGGACTATTGACCATAAAGCCTACAGCTGGTACAAACAACTGGTACTCGCCGCTGAAAACCCAAAAGCCGGTGTGCCCATGGATTTATACCCGGCCATCCTGTGCCTGAAGGACAAGGGAATACTGCTTGGTAATAAAGGAGACAGCAAGTGGAATGACCCGATCACCCGTGCCGAGGTACTGGCTTTGTTTGAACGCCTGGCAAGAGTATGGGGCAAGGCCCCCACCCCAACGCCTGCGTCCACACCTGGCGCACAGAAGACCTATTATGTCCGCCAAGGCGCAAATGGTGACAACAACGGGACTGATTGGAACAATGCCTGGATTAAGCTTCCGGATGACCTGGAAAGGGGAGCAACCTATTACATCGCTAAAGGCACCTATCCCGCCTATAAATTTGATGATCCGGAAAAAGGAGATGCGTATATTGTAATAAAAAAGGCAACAGCCATGGATTATGGTACCAATATTGGCTGGAAGAATGGCTATGCAGAGGGTGCGGCTTGCTTTACTGATGAAAAGGGACCTGTTTTTAATTTTACAAAGGGGTATTACATCATTGACGGGCAAACGGGAGAAGATGATAACGGACATGGGATAAAGCTGTATAATCCGATGAACATAGCACCACATTTGGGTGGGAATTGCATGACGATTCCCAATAAAACACAGGTTCGTCATTTGACATTAAAACATATTGAAATGGAAGATGCCGGATGGGCAGGCTCTGGGAAGGACGATGCATACATAACAAGAACAATATATGCCACAGGTGCTACAGCACATATCACATTTCAATATTGCTATATTCATGATTCAGGCCAGGAGTGGATGTTGTTTTCCAACCCCGAATCTGATTTTCTGATAGAGCATTGCTATTTTAAGAATGGAGGCTCCGGGTCTTCCGCCAGTCATTCAGTTGGAATATGGCATCGTGGAGAGAAGGAGAACATGAATATACATATTCGTTATAATACATTTGAGAATTTCGCGGCGGCCGGAGGGACCGGGTACATTAGTTTGGGATATCGTGGGGATGAAAATACTCCGACATACAGCAGCGGCTATTATATTTACGGGAATATATTCAAGGAAACAAGCCCATTGGCAGGCCCCAGCCGGGTAATTGGAAGTAATGGTGCAAATGGGGGTCCATTCTTATCTGATGTTAAAATATACAATAATACATTTTACAATATGAATGGCAAGCTTGCCAGTAGAATAGTACTTGCAAATAAAGGGGA
>CAYVFB010000103.1:0-10995 GCA_964450305.1 uncultured Ruminiclostridium sp. | reverse complement strand
ATGGAAAATGTTCTGGAAGTAAAGGATCTTTCTTTCGCCTACCAGGGGAAGCCAATCCTCAGGGATGTGTGTTTTACCGTGGAAAAGGGTGATTTTCTGGGGATTATCGGGCCCAATGGGTCGGGTAAGAGCACCCTGGTCAAGCTGATTCTAAAGCTTTTAACCCCCGGCAAGGGTGAAATAAAGCTTTTCGGGCAGGATATCCAAAGGTTTGACGGGTGGTTCCGGGTAGGGTATGTCTCGCAGAAGGCAAACAGCTTTAACGGTGATTTCCCTGCCACAGTCAATGAAATTGTCGGTGCAAACCTGACCGCCCGGACAGGTGTTTTTGGAAAAAAGCCAAAGGATTATCATGAGAAGGTTTATAACGCGCTCAAAGAAGTTGGCATGCAGGATTACGGTGACAAGCTGATCGGCAAGTTATCGGGAGGTCAGCAGCAAAGGGTGTTTATCGCCAGAGTGCTGGTGAGCGATCCGGAGATCATGTTCCTGGATGAACCCACAGTGGGAATAGATGTTCAGTCGGAAGAAGCCCTTTATTGCCTGCTTGCCAGGTTGAACGAGGAACTGGGAATCACCATTGTGATGGTGACCCATGACATCAGTGCGATTACCGTACATGCCAATAAACTGGTGTGCCTTGGCGAAGAAGGCTTGTTGGTGCATGATATTCATCAGGCGCTGACCGAAGAAAAGCTTTCTGAGCTTTATGGCTATGGTGTGCAGCTGCATGACCATCATTGCCTGAATTGTGAGCATCGCGGCAGAACAGGGGGAAAATCATGCTAGAGATCTTCGGGTATGACTTTATGATCAATGCCTTTATCGTGGGTATTCTGATTGCAATCATCATTCCCTGCATCGGCATTGTTGTCGTATTGAAAAGGCTGTCCACCATGGGCGACGCTTTGTCCCATTCTTCTCTGGCAGGTGTGGCAGCAGGGCTGGTGGCCGGGATCAATCCGATCCTCGGAGCAGTGGTCTTTGCAGTGATTGCAGCGCTGGGGATTGAAAGAATCCGTAAATCCATCCCGAAATACGGTGAAATTTCTACGGCGGTGATCACGTCTGTGGGGGTTGGTCTTGCGGCAATTTTCTCGGGCTTTGTCAAGAGCGGCAATTTCAACAGCTTTCTTTTTGGAAGTCTTGTGGCCATCAGCCCCTTCGAGCTTTATCTGGTAGTCGGTTTATGCATTGTGGTACTAGCCCTGTTTGCGTTTCTTTTCAAAGCTTTGTTTTACATGACTTTTGATGAGGAATCCGCAAAGCTTGCCGGTATACCGGTGAAGCTTGTCGGAACGGTATTTACCATCCTGACGGCGGTAACCATCTCCATTTCAGCAAGAGTGGTTGGCGCGCTGGTGGTTTCGTCCATGATGGTACTGCCGGTGGCTGCAGCGATGCAAATCGCAAAAAGTTATAAACAGACCGTATGGTGTTCCGTCCTGTTTTCTGTAATCTTTGTTGTGATCGGGCTGTTTATGTCATTCTATTGGGATCTGAAGCCCGGAGGCACCATTGTGATGACCGGGGTGATCACGCTTGTGGTCACTTTGTCGGTAAAAGCGTTAATGGGAAAAATAAAAATGAGGAATCAGGGAACCTGAACAAGCAAAGATAAATGTGTGAAATTAGGCTGCATCTGGAAGGAGATGACGGCAATGGGTTATCGTGAAATACTGGCGGGAAAAGGCCTGAAGCATACGAAGACCAGAGCGTTGGTTCTTGAAGTATTGAATCAGGCTCATACTCCGATGACGGCGGATGAACTTTTTCTGGTACTGAAAAGGAATGAACCCTCCATTAACCTTTCAACGGTCTACCGAACCCTGGATACGCTTGCGAAAAAGTCACTTATCATGAAAACCACATGGATGGACGACAGTCGATCACGCTATGAGTATAACCGGATGGATCACAGGCATCACCTTGTTTGTGTTGGCTGTAATCGAGTGATACCGGTGAAGGGCTGCCCCATCGACGAATATGCCAGTGCCGTATGCAGCCATGAGGGCTTTGAGCCAGCCGGCCATCGCCTGGAAATCTACGGGGTATGCTCTAACTGTAAAAAAAGAATGAAAAGGGTTGGGGATTAAGCTAATTCCTGTTTTATTTGCAGGTTCAATTCGACCCTGTTTATGGCCCCGACTTGTGTTTGATGCGCAATGTGGCGCGGGACTTTTAGTAATATGAGGAAAATAAAACGGCCTGCGTGAAGCAGGCCGTTTACATTTCTTACAGGGCAGTGAGAGCTCTCTGTTTCGGATGGTTTGTACACGCGTACCTACTCCATATCCATCACAAAAAAATGATTGCAATATATGGAACCTTGTGCGCATTTTTCAAGTCAAACGGGGAGACCGTTCGGAAAATCGGTTTAAAGAATAAACCATCGTTCCGAGCCGGCTCCGGGTAGACCGTTCGGAAAATCGGTTTAAAGAATAAACCATCGTTCCGAGCCGGCTCCGGGTAGACCGTTCGGAAAATCGGTTTAAAGAATAAACCATCGTTCCGAGCCGGCTCCGAACAGCGAATTTTCCATCCATAGGCAGCGCTAACCTGCCTTCATGCCCACAATCCTGTTTGCGTAACTGCCGGTGGTGTGATATGATTTAGGGGTTAATGGTAATATTACCAAACTTGGCTTTATCTCGGCGCAACCGTTATAAAACTAAGCTTCCATCCGTAAGATAGTATGCTAAGAATCATCAAATATTATTGTGAGGTGCCGTTCATGAAAAGAGGAATTATTTTTCCGGTCTTCCTGGTAATCGCAGCAATTACAGTGACACTCTACATCTCTGCTTCCAGTACAGCAGGTACAACAGCCGAAGCAAAACAGACTGAGGCTGATGGGGCGCCCGCACGTAAAACTATATCTCCCGGTGATGATATCCAGCAGGCCATCGATGACCTGCCCGACGGGGGAAGCCTGATCCTGACTGAGGGTGAATATAATACCCTGGAAGCCATTGTGATCGAAAACAGGAAAAACCTTACCATCGAAGGAACCGGCGAGGTATGGCTCAACACAAAGGGTATTGATCACCATGTCATCACACTGACAGACTGTAAGGACATAACCCTGTCAAACCTGAAAGCACAGCATGTTATTTTGGAGGAAGGCGACAACGACCCCATCGAGGACGGAAGAGACGGCGCCGTGATAGGTGTTATTGAAGGAAGCAATATCAACCTGATCAACTGCGAGCTGGTGGGCTGCGGCATCTACGGTGTTTATGCCCACGCGGTTACACCGCTGCTTTTAGAGGGCTGCTACCTGCATGATAATGCCAAGAGTGCCGTTCTGGTTACTACCGACGCCAAACCGGTCGCAGTCAACATCAGGGACTGCATCATCACACAGAATACAGGTTCCATTATCACCAAAGGCGATATCGATGTGAAGATGGAAGGGAAGAACATCATCGAACGGAATTCACCCGCGGATTATGGGAAATAAGGCGTGCTCAGGCCCGGGAAGCCTGCCTGGAGCTGGTACCCAAATGAAAAGTATGCCCAGAAATTTATGGGGTGACTGATACATTTGAAGTGGGCACCCCAATATCGGTACTGGAAGCAGCAAAACATCCTTTGTTTGATGTTTGGCAGGAAGCAAGCCGCACACAGTACGATATGCATCGTTATGATTTTTCAAGCGTTCTTATACGCATTACGCTGTAATCATATGAATCGGAGGTTGGTTCAATGAAGCCTGAAAACAACAATCCTGTGGGAAGCCCCCAGGGGGGAATTCCGAAGAAGAGTAAAAAGGTACTGATGATTGTAATCATTGCGGCTGTCGTTCTTGCGGCCGCTGCAGGCATATACTTCCTGCGGCCTGGAGATAGAAACCTTGCGGTGGGGCAAACCGATATTTCTCCAACACCCGGGGCTGAAATCCCCACCAACCTGAAAACGGTGAAAGTGAGGGAGCGACCTGTCGAAACCATCGGGCTGGAGATGAAAAAACCTTTTGATCTGGTGCCCGAGGACAGCGATGAAACCGGCACCGCCACCGACAGTGGATATCGTATTCTTTTGGGCAGCTATGATTATACTGCCCAGGAGCTGACAAATAAAATTACCATCACTCCACAAACCGCCTTCACAGTCAAACAAGGCTCCAGCGGCGAATTCCTGCTTCAACCCTCTGTGCTCAGGCCCAATCAGGTTTATTCCATCAGCTTCTCTGATACAGAGGAAGGGATCTCATATTCCTGGGCGTTTCAAACCCGCAATGAGTTTTTTGTGGTCAGAACACTTCCAAGAGACCAGGCCACATACGTGCCTGTGGATACGGGAATAGAAATTTATTTCTCACAAAATGTTCAAAACGATCTTTCTCCCTGGTTCGAAATCACTCCGGCGGCATCAGGCCGTTTTGAGATTCACAAGGACACCGTTGCGTTTGTGCCCGATAGCCCCCTCGCCTACGACACCATTTACACCGTCAAGGTAAAAAAGGGGTATGCTGCCAACGCCATGGAGCTAAAGGAAGATATAATATTCTCCTTCCAAACCGAGCCCGCTTATAACGGCAATGGGGACAATGGCTACAGCTGTGAATACTTTGAGTATTGCCGGAGGGTTTATAATTTTTATCCCTATGAACAGCCTTTACTTTCTGTCTATACAAACATCGATAGAACCCAGCCTGTGGAATTCAGTCTGTACCGTTATGGCAACGAAGAAGACTTCAAAGAGGATATTTATGCGGAAGATGACAGGCCCTTCTGGTGTGTGCATTACGACAAGCCTATCAGCATCGAGGGCAAAGAGCTGGTGCTTAGCACCAATACCAACTTCCTTGAGGGTGAAGAATCCTACTATAATACAAAATATCTTGAGATTCCGCAAACCCTGCCCGAGGGTCACTATGTGGCCGTCATCAAAAAAGATGATCAGGAAAGATACGCCATGGTGCAGATCAATAG
Organism: uncultured Ruminiclostridium sp.; assembly: GCA_964450305.1. Lineage (GTDB taxonomy): Bacteria > Bacillota > Clostridia > DSM-8532 > DSM-8532 > JAAYJG01. The sequence continues at coordinate 6,058 of CAYVFB010000103.1, read as the reverse complement.
CCTGGCCGTATATGTAGGGGCGGCGGAGAATAAAACGATTGCATTGGTATACGAGTCCGAAACGGCTTTACCGGTGGAAGGTGCTAAAGTGGTCTTTGACAACTTTACACTGCAAACCGGAAAAGACGGCCTGGCTGTTTCAGACAATGTCGTATTCACCGAAGACAGCTTCCAGACCAAAAACTACGCCATTCAAAGGCAGGGTCATCCGTCCTATTTTTTCACCATTGGCGGCAGCTACTACTCATCCTATTACTATTACGATTATGATTATTATTATGGACTTTCCGACAGCTTCCGCTACGACGGCATCCAAGACCTGTACTGGGGTTACCTGTTTACCGATCGGGATATGTATATGCCCAGCGATACGGTGAATATCTGGGGCATGCTGGCCGACAAGGATGGCAACAAAGCGCCGGACAAAGTGAGGATCGTATTATCACGCGGGTATTCCTGGTATTATGGCACCGAGGATTACGACCTTATCGATGAAACCGAAGTGCGGCTTACAGGCACAAACACTTTTCAGGCCTCCTTCTCTTATAAGGATATCAGCCAGGGCAACTACAGCCTGGAGGTATTTTCCGAGGACAAGAGGCTGCTGTCAAAGAGCTTCAATGTTAATAAATACGCAAAGCCCATTTATACGCTCAGTACCAGCGTCAGTGAGAAAAACGTCATGCTTGGAGACAAGGTGGAATTCACCCTGGAAACGAAGTTCTTTGAAGGAACGCCCGTAAATGGCATGAACTTCGATTACTATATTCCCAGTAATCAGGGGAACAGTAGCTCCGGAATGCTGACAACCGATGATAACGGACGTGCCGGGCTGATCCTGGAACCAGATGATTATGAAAATACATGGTACCCATATTCTACCTATGTCCATGTATCCAACTCCGACATGGAAGAAACCCCGGTGAACGCACACGAAAGTTTTACAGTGTTTCCAAGGGATACCATGCTCAGGGTAAAGAGCGATGTTCGGGAAAACGCAACCAACGACCAGAAAATCCAAATGGTGGACATCACCACCAACCGGATCAACATTGACGGTATTCGCAACAAGGAATGGTACCTCGAAGAAGAGTATATCAGCGACCCTGTAGACATGAGGGTTGAAGTTGAGCTGTATGAAACCTGGTATACAAGAACCCAGACCGGCACATATTACAACTACATTACAAAAAAGACTTATCCTCAATACCAGTATGACCAGCAGGTGAATATGTTACAAACAATACAGCTGAACACGATCGACGGAAAGGCATCCTTTGAATTTACCCGGGAGGAGGGCAAAGGATACCATGCCATATTGCGCTGCGTCGACAGCAAGGGAAGGGAAATTGTCCAGGAAGAGTATTTTTATCGATATTCTTATCCTTATGATTACAGTAATTGGCGCAATATTGATTATTACCGCCTGGAAAGTGATCAACCCTTCTATTCTGTCAATGACAAGGCTACACTCTCGCTTTACAACTCAGAAACCGCTGTGGCGCGCGAGGAAAATAAAAAGGTACTCTTCATGCTTTACAGAAAGGGCTTGCTGGAATATGAAATTACCGATGAACCTACCTGGCAGGTCAGTTTCCTGGAAAGCTACATCCCCAATGCCGGGGTGATGGCGGTTTATTTCGATGGGAAAAGCTTCAAGTCTGCTACCATGGAACCACTGAGTTTCGATTACGAGGACAGAAAGCTGAACATCAGTGTTACACCGAATAAGCCGCAATACCGCCCGGGAGAAACCGCTATTTTGGATTTTGAGGTAACCGATCCTTCCGGCAAGCCGCGCAAGGCAGAGATCCTTTTCTCCATCGTGGACGAAGCCTTTTTTGCGCTGAGCGATCAGTCGGTGGACATTCTTTACAGCCTTTACAGCCAGAATGTTTCCCTGGGGTATATTGGTGGAAGCATTCCTCATACCAATACCCTGGAGGATTATGACTCTTTTGACGGAGCGGAATGCGGCGAAGGCGGAGATGAAGAATCTGTGAATGTTCGCTCGGATTTCAGGGATACTGCCAAATTCGAGTCTGTGACGTCCGATGATAACGGACGCGGGCAAATCATGGTTATGCTCCCGGACAATCTGACGCAGTGGAGGGTTACCTATCTGGGGATTACGGAGGATCTTTACGCCGGTGATGGAACCACCCCTGTGAATGCCCGGCTGCCCTATTTCGTCAACACGGTCTTTCATGATATGTTTATTGCCGGTGACAAGCCCGTTCTGCAGATGCGTTCCTTTGGAACCGAAATAAACGATGATGCGAAGGTTGAGTATACTGTCCGCATTGAAAAGGACGGAGAACTGTGGAAGGAAACCAGTGCATCCGCCCCTGCCAACCAACGGGCATCGGTGCAGCTGGACGCACTGCCCGAGGGCAGCTACACCTACACAGTCATTGGGAAATACAAGGATTATGAAGATGCCATTGCACTTCCCTTTGAAGTGTATCCGGGGTTTGTGGAACAAACCCTCACCGAATACCAGACCCTTGCCGACAGCACTGTATTTCCCGAAACCAAATGGCCGGCCAAGGTGTATTTTATCAATGAAAATGTAAAGCCCTACTGGAATGAGCTTTTGGAGCTGGCATACTCCTGGAACAACCGCATTGACAGCATCGTTGTCAGAAAGCAGGCGAAAAAGCTGCTGCAGGAATTCTTCCAGGACTCCGCTGTCGCAGACTGGGGAGGGGAATACGATAGCAGCAGCTACCAGTTGGAAAACGGTGGAATCGCTTTACTACCTTATGACAGTGCAGATCCGGTTTTGACCGCAAAAATCTGCTCGCTCAATGACAGCGATTTTGATTACGACCTGATGGTGAATTACTTTAACGGGGTCATGTATGATGACAGCGCTACCTCCACTCATATTGCGGCATCCTATTGGGGCCTTGCATGCCTGCGCGAGCCGGTTCTTCTCGAGCTGAATGAGCTTGCCAAAACCCCGGATCTGAAGCTCGTCGACAAGCTGTATATTGCCCTTGCCTATGCGTATGCAGGCGATATCGATACAGCAAACAGCATGTACCGTGAAATGGTTCAAAGCTATATGAAGGAAGACAGCCTGCGCGCCTACATCACCATGGAAGATAAGGGATATAACAGTGACGACATTCAGGAAGCCACATCCCTGTGCGCATTGCTGGCCCAAAAGGTGAATGGTGCCGAGCGTGACAAGCTGTTTGAATTTGTTAAAAACATGTATACCACCGATATCCTCACCGGTGCCATCCGGCTGAACTATATCAAGAGCAACCTGAAGGACCTGAATATGGAATCCTCCTTTACCTGGGAGCTGGACGGAAAGAAGGAAACGGTCACCATCAAGGGAAGAGAAAGCTACAGCATGTTCCTGACAGCGGAAAAGCTACAGAATATCCGTTTTTCCGATGTGAAAGGGAAGGTCACCGTATCTGCCGTTTACTCCGCACCGATAGGTGAGGTTGCCGCCGTGGACAATCGAATCAGCATTACCAGAACGTATAGCGACAGAAATGGAAACACCAAAACCACCTTCGCCCCATCCGAATATATCAAGGTTACACTGAACATTCAATTTGACCCCACAGCACCCTCCGGCCGTTATATGGTGGAAGACTATCTTCCTGCGTCTTTGAAGCATGTTTATAGCGGGATCATGAATATCGGATGGGCTGAGGCGCAGTGGGGGCTGTGGTATCCTCATGAAGTTTCCGGACAAAAGGTATCCTTCTGTATTTATCACCGAAATGATGACGAATCACCGGTGAAAACGATTAGCTACTTTGCCCGGGTGAAAAATGCTGGTGAGTATACCGCCGACTATGCCTCAGTGTATAACCTGGAAGGCAACGTGATCAACTACGCCCCAAGAGAACAAATTGTCATCCGATAATGCTGATTTGTTCGATTTAGGCGAAACAACACCCGGTTAAAGGGTAATGGAACTGGCGGGGGAGCTTGACCCCGCCAATTCCGATCGATGGACCAGATCCCGTAGCTTCTATGAATAGGACATACCAGAGACGCGGACTCAAAAGCATCAGGATCATTCCCCCACGGATAGAAGTGGAGGTTACAAACATTTGATGAAAAAAAAGTTCACTGTATGGGTACTTGTGCTGGTGTTGGCGATACTGCTTCCGACAGTACCAGGATGCAACAGCCAGAAGCAGGAACCCAAAAGCGCCGATATGACCGGGGGTCCTTTCGAGTCCAAAGAGACTGGAGAAGAAACACCCCTTATCTCGCTGCCTGCTTCACAGGAAGACGATGGCGCAGGGACGCGGGTTGAAAGGCAGAAGTCGGAGCTTCCGCTCATTTCATGCCTGTATTTTGATGAGGCTTCTTTTCGAAATGCTGTGTCGTCCGCAAAGGTTTATGAGGCGGACATCCATGGCCTGAAAGCCGGTATTGTGCCACATCATCTGCTGGCCTCTACGATGATCGCCTCCTTCTGGAAAACGGTTTCCCAACAAAAATATGATCTGGTGGTGATCCTTGGCCCGGATCATTTCCGAAAAGGAAGAACTGCGATAAGCACGCTGGATTCGGGTTTTTCAACCATTTTCGGAGATGTTTATACCGACGGTCAGCTTGTGAACGCACTGGTTCAGCAGAACTTTGCCTCGGTACAGCCGGAGGTGATGGAGTCAGACCATACCATATCCTCCCATATCCCCTTTATTCGTTATTACATGCCGGACACCCCTATCCTCCCGCTGCTTGTCAAGGGCAATTGTGATCCCGAAAAAATCGAAGCACTTTCAAACTGGCTTCTGGAAACTGTGAAGGACAAGAAGGTTTTGTTTGTGGCTTCCATGGATTTTTCACATTACCTGTCGCTGGAGGTTGCAAACGAGAAGGATGAATATACTGAAAAGGCGTTGAGAGATTTTGATGATGAGAAAATTGCGCAAATGACCAATGACCATCTGGATTCCAGGCCATCAGCGCTGTTTTTGCTGAAAACCATGTCCAGCATCGATGCGAAGGAGATTCAAAAGTGGGATCACAGCAATTCGGATATTATCAGTAAAGCGGATACGGGTGATACCACCAGTTACTTTTTGTTTGGCTTTTTTGCGGATGCCAAAAATGAACAGATGCAAACCTCCGGCAGGGTGGATATCATTGCCGCCGGGGACATCATGCTTGGCAGAGGCGTTGCAGCCAGTCTGAAGGCTGCTGGTGCCAGCTATATATATCCTTTTCTGGAGATAAAGAGCCTTCTGCACCAAGGAGATTTTGTTTTCGCAAACCTGGAACACCCTCTCACAGATAAAAAGGTAAGCTTGGATGCGCAATCGAAAATTGTGCTGAAAGCCGAGCCGGAAGCTGTATCCGGTTTGGCCTTCGCAGGCATTAATATTGTCAGCCTTGCCAATAACCATATGATGGATTGTTATGAAGATGGCTTGTTGGATACGCTGAAAACTCTTGAAGCGAGCCAAATCCTTCATGCCGGAGCAGGAGAAAGCCTGCAGCAAGCCCGGGAACCTGCCATTGCAGAAAAAAACGGGGTGAAGATGGGTGTCCTGGCCTATACCGAAATGGCTGAAATGGTTTATAAGGGCAATCCATCGATCAAGTTTGCCGCAGGCATCAACCAGGCCGGAGTAGCACCGCTGCAGCTTAAAAGGATCGAAGAAGATATCCGGGTTTTGCGTGATAAGGTGGATATTCTGGCTGTATCCCTGCACTGGGGTATTGAAGACAGCTGTGAGGTCACACCGCAGCAGGTTGCGACGGCGCATCAACTATGTGATTTCGGGGCAGACATGATCCTCGGCCACCATCCTCATCGCTTTCAGGGGATTGAAATATACAATGGAAAACCCATCGTATACAGCCTGGGCAACTTCATCTTTGATCAGGTTCCTGAAAACCAGGAATCGTTCCTGTTGCATTTTACCTGGGAAGCGTCTTCCCTCGCAGAGCTGAAAGCCATTCCTGTGCGTACCGTTGGACACTGCCAAATCATTCCGCAAGAAAACGAGGCTGCACAGGAAATGCTTCAACGCCAAATTCAACTCTCTGCTGATTTAGGCACCTCCTG
>CAYVFB010000102.1:0-11217 GCA_964450305.1 uncultured Ruminiclostridium sp. | reverse complement strand
TTTAGCCGCGCTCAGGGATATATTCAGTGCAGGCTACTGGGAAGAAAGCGGTCAGAGCGCCTTGTCTACCAGAATTAATGTAGATTCGTTAGACGGTAATTTGGTTGATAATTGAAGGGTAGAATAAAGCACCGGGTGGTTGTGGCAACCCGGTGCAGTCAATTCTTTGATTTCATGCTCTCCATCAGAAACTTTGGTTTTATACTTTATTTCTTAAAAAAGCCCTTAAACAGGTTTCCAACATCATCCATTATATCGCCATCTTTGTCAGAATCCAACAGGTTCGAAACCATACCCATAATGCCATTGTTTCCGCCTTGCGCTGCCAGGCCGCTGAGCATTCCTGCGATCCCTGATGCATCCAGTTTCTCTTCTTTTTTCTTTTGGCCCAATGCACCTAACAACAGTGGTGCCATTTGGGACATCAGACCGGATACCTGATTTGCTTTCAGCCCAGTTTGATTTGACAGTTTGCTTTTAACCATATCATTTTTGCCTGCAAAGATGTGCTGCAGCATCTTTGCACCATCAGCAGTGTTAACATTGCTTAAGAAAGCATTGACATCCGCCACATTGTCATCTTTATGATCATCCAGTGCACCAGCCAAAGCGGCTGCTCCTTCAGATGTGCTCGCATTGCGCCCCAAAGCCTGTAATAATGCCGGCATACCAAGCTTTGCAAGCTGTTGTACCTGAGCGGGTTCTGCCCCAACTGACTGACCCAGCTTGCTTAATGTGTCCTGATTATTCATCTGTTCAGTAATCAATTTTAGAACGTCCATAACACACCTCCTCGAAATGGTTGAAATTTATGATATGTACATTATATCATTGATTTAAAACTTTCACATGGATTATAATCATTTGTTGGTTCGTTTTATCCTTCTTCAAGAGCCCTGGAAGAAGATGACATCCTTTCAGTGATACCTTCGCAAATACTCTGAAAAAGTTATTGATATTTTACCCATTGTAATTATAATTAGTTTCATAGAGGTGATTATGCGAATATTCATTACACATGGAGGTTGTGCTAATCCCGCTCTTTGAATAAATAAGCGACAAAGGAGACCTGAAAATGAACAAGTATGAAGAGGGAATGAAAATACTGAATGAAAGATTTGGTAATGGTAAAGACAATGTCATTTCTTTGGCAACAATCTCGCTGGAAAAGTCTCCAGATGGTCATTCGCGCCCTTGCGTACGGGATGTGGATGCATATTATGAAGATGGGGTATTCTACATCGTTACATACGCAAAATCGAATAAGGTAATGCAAATAATGGCAAATTCGGAAGTTGCCATATCAGTCCATTTCGAAGATTTTTTCAGCAGTGGAGTGGGGAAAAACCTGGGATGGGTGCTGGATCCGAAAAACGCGCATATCAGAAATACAATGCGTACGGTCTTTAAGGAATGGTATGATTTCGCAAACAATGAAAACGATGAAAATTGCTGTATTGTAGCGGTTTACATGACAAAAGGGACGCTTCGAATCGATCATGGCGCAGCATTTTATCACTTTGATTTTGTTAATAAAACTGCAACATAAGCGGTTATTCATTTTAGGATAATTAATTATAGAATGAGTGATGTTGAGTTTTTAATCACACCAAACAATACATCTCCATCCTCTCCAGGGTGGAGATGAATTGTTTACCAGACACATATATTTCTTGTGGGTAGTGCCAATCATTTTGTGCGCATTTAAAAGCTGTTTCCCCGAATTTCTTTCTTGACTCTACACCTGCGTCATGGTTTATTATTATGGAAACAAACCATTTGATTCATTGGAAAAAATTTGATACTATAATTTTATTGCCATACGCAAAGAAAGCGGGAAGCTATGAAGATTCCATTGCGGAAATATTTCAATATTCTGTCCAAATATCTGCGTTTTCAAAAGCTGCGCTTTTTTCTGCTGGCTGTGCTTGTTCTGGGAAGCACCGGCCTGCAAATCCTCAATCCTCAGATTATGCAGTATTTTATCGATTCCATCACGCAAGATAAACCATTAGGGGTGCTAACCTCCGCTGCCTTGATTTTTTTAGCAGCGGCACTGCTTCAACAGATCGTCTCGGTAGCAGCGACCTATTTGGGGGAGTCCGTTGCGTGGAAAGCCACAAATGCCCTGCGGGAAGATCTGACAAAGCACTGCCTGAAGATGGATATGCAATTTCATAATGAGCAAAGCCCCGGCGAATTTGTGGAGCGGATTGACGGAGATGCAACAGAGTTCTCCGACTTCTTTTCACAGCTCGTACTGGGAGTGGCTGGTAATTTTCTGCTGTTAGTCGGGATTCTTATCGCATTATTCAATGCCGATTGGCGAATAGGCTTAAGCTTCACTGTTTTTACAATCATCACCGTACTGATTCTGAACCAGGTACGGGAAATTGCCGTGCCCCATCAGAAAGCACAACGTGAGGCACAGACCGAACTATTCGGCTTTTTGGAGGAACGCCTGGCGGGTACCGAAGATATCCGCTCCTCAGGTGCAGTCGATTATGTAATCTGTAAACTATATCAACTGCATTCGGTCATCATGAAACTGTGGCTGAAAACACAGAAGGTTCTTCTGTTCTGCATTAATACGCCAACCAATTTACTGCTAACCGCAGGGTTTGGGCTGTGCTTTATCATGGGTTACAGCTTATATCAAGAAGGTACGCTTTCGCTGGGCACAGTATTTCTGATTGTAACCTATACACAGGCTATTGCCCGCCCAATCCGTGAATTATCTCAAAAGATTGAGAGCATGCAAAATATAGGTGCTACTGTTGAACGGATGGGTGAGCTTTTAAATCGTCAAAGCCGAATTTTTGATGGAGATGAAGCTTTCAACGCACCTGAAGGCCCGCTTGAATTAAACTTCGATGGTGTTTGCTTCGAATACGCAGAAAATAAGCCTGTCCTGAAGGATTTGTCTTTTTCCCTGGAACCCGGGCAAATCCTTGGCTTGCTCGGACGAACCGGGGTTGGGAAAACAACACTGGCCCGGTTGGTTTTCCGCCTGTATGATCCCGTAAAAGGCTGCATACGGCTGGGAGGACACGATATACATAACCTTCAGCTTCAACAACTGCGCAGCTGTGTAGCCTATGTCACACAGGAAGTACAGCTTTTCCAGGCAAGTGTCCGGGATAACATTACCTTCTTTGATCGATCTGTATCCGATGAAAGAATACTGGAGGTTATCAATACCCTGGGGCTTACCAACTGGTACAGAAGTTTACCGGAGGGGTTGGATACCCGGCTTGAAACCGGTGGACGCAGTCTGTCCGCTGGTGAGGCTCAACTGCTTGCCTTGACCCGTGTATTTTTACAGAATCCGGGGCTTGTGATACTGGATGAAGCATCCTCCAGATTGGATCCGGCAACCGAGCAACTGCTTGAGACAGCGATAGAGAGTCTGCTGAAAGGTCGTACTGCAATTATTATTGCACATCGTTTGAAAACCCTGAACCGCACGGAACGTATTCTCATTCTGGATGAAGGGAGTGCCTGTGAGGTTGGTGATCGATTGGAATTACTGAAGGATCCCGAATCGCGGTTTTATTCGCTGCATCAAACCGGATTGGAGGAACTGCTCGCATGAATAAAAAGTTGGCACCCTGGCGGGTGGCCCTTTCGATGATTCGGTTCCGCCCGGGGTTGTGGGTTATCAATTTGGTATCGATGATTTTCCTGATGATATGCAACCAAATACCGGGGCTTTTGGTTCGGGATTTTTTCAATAACGTTTCCGGGCAGGCCGCCGCAAGATTCAATGTAATGACGCTGATAGCATTCCTCTTTATTTGTGAGGGTGGAAGGCTTCTGGGTGTGTACGGATTAATCAGATCAAACTCTCCATTTTTCGTACATAACATGACACTGCTCAGAAGAAACATGCTCAAGCAGATCTTGAAAAGGCCTGGCGCAAAGGCACTACGCGATTCTCCCGGAGAAGCGCTCAGCCGTTTCAGGGGTGATGTGTTTGAACTGCCTTTGTTTGCTTTATGGCTGAACAATCTGCAGGGAATGCTGGTTTTTACTATTATCGCGGTTGTGATCATGTGCAGGGTGAATGCTGTCATTACTGTACTCGCATTGGTTCCATTTGTTATTGTAGGTGTGGTTTCTAATGCGGCAAGCAAAAAGGTGGAGGAATACCGCAGAGTCAGCCGCAAGGCTGCAGGTATCGTTTCTGGCTTTCTTGGAGAGCTGTTTGGTTCTGTCCAGGCGGTGAAAGTGGCAGCAGCTGAAGAAAATATGGTGGGCAACCTGCACAAATTGAATGAAGAGCGTCGTAAGGTATCTTTGAAAGACAGGCTATTCAATGAAATACTGGGGTCGGTTTTTCGCAATGCAGCCAATATTGGAACCAGCGCCATTTTGATTTTAGCTGGGCAGGCCATGAGTGAACACACTTTTACTGTTGGGGATTTTGCATTGTTTGTGTTCTATCTGCAGTATATTAGCGAGTTTACGGCCTTTGCAGGCATGCTCGTTGCGCGTTACAAGCAAATTGGTGTATCCGTGGAGCGGATGAACCGTTTGATGGAAGGCGCTGATCCCGAAGCCCTTATTAACCTTGACCCGATCTATGTGAATGACAGCCTTCCTAAGGTTGTATATCAGGGGAAAAAACCAGAGGACGAGTTGAATGAGCTTACCGCTCACAACCTTGGGTACACTTTCCCAGGCACCTCCAATGGTGTCAAAGGGATTGATATAACACTGAAGAAAGGTTCTTTTACTGTCATTACAGGCCGAAACGGATCGGGAAAGACAACGCTGTTAAGAGTTTTGCTGGGGCTTCTTCCGAAGGACACCGGTGAGATAACCTGGAATGGAGAGATTGTTGAAAATCCGGGAGATTTCTTCATTCCTCCTCATAGCGCTTATACATCACAAATTCCACGCCTTTTCAGTGATACCTTACGGGATAATATTCTAATGGGGTTAGAAGCGGAAGATAAAGATATTGAGCAAGCCATCCGGCAGGCGGTGATGGAAAATGACCTGCAGCATCTTGAGGATGGGCTTTCTACGAAGGTGGGGCCGAGAGGAATCAAGCTTTCAGGGGGACAAATGCAACGTACTGCTGCAGCGCGGATGTTCATACGCCAATCGGATTTGCTGGTGTTTGATGATCTCTCCAGCGCCCTGGATGTAGAGACCGAACAACTCCTTTGGGAGAGGGTCTTTGAACAAAGAAATAAAACCTGCCTGGTAGTATCTCACCGCAAGGTCGCATTGAAGCAGGCCAGCCATATCATTGTACTAAAGGATGGCAGGGTGGAGGCGCAGGGAAGTCTTAATGAACTGCTTGAAAGTTGTGAGGAAATGCGTCAGCTCTGGTATGGAACAGAATGAGCATCAGTATCAATGATAATCTTATCATCAGTGATGAAGCTGTAAACAGGTGTAAGCGGGTGGATATAGGAGATAGAGCAGATTGGAGATTATGATGTTTAGTGTATTTTGGGTAGCGGATGAAGAATCAAATTTTAAACAGATAACAGCCAGTATTCCATGGATAGATAATGGCTTTGAAGTGATTGGCATGGAAACCGATTTCATGAAAAAAACAGAAAGAGTCATGAAGTTGAAACCAAATGTAGTATTTCTCGATTCAAAGATGCCTTGTTTGAATGGCTCTTCTTTTATAAAAACAGTCAGAGAAAATGGATTGGACACAGAGTTTGTTATACTTAGTGTCCCCGAGACTATTGAAGATGCGAGAACCTTTTTTCGGCAGGAGGGCATTGAGTATCTGGTGAAACCGTTGCAAATGGCTGAAGTACAGTTCATATTGGAAAAGCTGGCAATGAAATTATTGATTAAGTATCCACGACAGATTGCTGAACCGGACGAATCAACGAATCCGGAATTTACTTCATTGGTGGAATATGTTCGTACACACTATTATGAAAAATTTACTACAGAGCAGCTTGGAAAGAAGTTCGGTCTGAATGCAGGATATATATGTGCTCTTTTCTTAAAAAACTATCATACAACATTGGCTTGCTTTGTAACACAGATGCGAATGGAACATGCCGTAAAACTACTAAATACGAGTAATTTCAGTCTGAACCAAATAACAAATGAATGTGGCTATGAGGATTACTCTTATTTCAGCAAGGTATTTAAGGAGTATTATGGGACGGAACCCTGGTTTTATGATATGGAACGAGTCTAGCTGTTATTTTTCCTCCGTTGCCATAGAAACAGATACTGACTCAAAGCTCAGTTTGTCTCTAAAGAACTTAACTATTTCCTCTGCATTAGTGCAATTACCAATATCATCATCAATTACTGCATTCACAGACGCATTCACAATGTTATCACCCTTTGGAACAAAAGTAACCATAAAATTATAGCCATTATCGAATATGTAAAGATAGGTCGTGGCTGCATGTAATCCTTCAAAAATAAAGCTGTCATTATGGTTTAAAATTGAAGCGGCTGCGATTGTCGTCGCACCGTTCCTTGCATTTAGTTGTGTGGGAACTGTAGCGGCAAATCTGTCTTTTACTATATTTTTAATTTCATCAGGCAATTTTATTTCAGAAAACATATTCTCATACACCATTTTATCTAAATTGTCGATGATAAAAACAGCCTTCGGTTCTTTATAATCATTGTCAGAGATGCCTTTTATGATATCTGAGATTTCTTCGCTTGCACTATATAGAGAAGTGAATTCCTCACATTCTGCCAATGTATCAACTTCATTAATTAATCTAAGTCCTCTATCAGTAAGGGATAACTTGTTATCAATTTTAACCGTTGCGCAAGCAGTTAATATAGCAGCGATACAGATACCTGCAACAAATATGAGTTGTTTTTTCAATTTCATTATTTATTCCTCCAACAAATATAAAGAATTTGTATAAAAGGATAGCTTTTTTCATGTACGGTACATGAAAATTTATGAGCTTCTGAAACAAAATACGAAATAACCCAAAACAATTATCTTATTGCTGAGTAAATGACATTTATTATGTTGTTCAACCCGCTTTTAACGTTATTCTTCCATTCGCCGGAAAATATAGCGACTGAAAGACTATACTGTGGGTCGCATAACATTTTACAACCCGCCCAGCCGCCATGCTCAAGCGAAATAGCCGAACGCAGTACGCCCGCATCATCCTTTTTTCTTCCGCGAAGGTTCCATCCCAGGCTCCAGCTGTCCCAAGGGTTTTTTAAATCAAAATTATGGTTTTCAGACATTTCTCTGATGCTTGCAGGGCTAAGTATATTTATTCCGTTGTACTGCCCTTGTGATAAAACCATGTCACAAAAACGGCATAAGTCAATAACAGTGGTTTTCAGACCGTTTTGCGCGCATGTGTTTCTCATACAGTCTTTAGAATTAATCCATGGATATCCTTGTGCTTGCTCTTTTCGTCCTATAACCTGATTATATTTCTCTTCTGGTACAATAAAAAAACTATTAGTCATGCCCAGTGGATCAAAAAGCGCTTCTTTAGCGTAATCATTAATGTTTTTACCTGTAACGGCAGTAATGATATCGCCCAACAGATTAAAAGCTGTCATACCGTACGACATGATCTCATGCGGAGCTTTGGTGAGGGTAAAACGTTCGAGAAAATAATGGTCTATATCGCTCCTTGCAGCATCTTGCGGTAACCCGGCCTTTTCTTTGAGCTTGTTGCGGTAATTTTCCCATTCTTCATGAGAAGCGTCATCATCAGGTTCATTTAAACCAAACTCGTTTTTACAATATTCCTTACAGAATTTGAAGAAATCATCGTCGATAATCCCGCTTGTGTGGGTTAACAAATGCCAGATGAGTATACTTTCTTTTCCTTTACCAAGCCAAGGCAAATAATGAATAACCGGATCGCAAACATCAAGTAGTCCATCCTCCTGAAGTTTCATAATCAAAACAGCGGTAATAGGCTTAGTGCAAGAAAAAACAGGGGTGATACTGTCTTGCTTTAATCCATAAGGTTTACTGTTTTCACCTGCAGCGTATTCATAAATAGGCACGCCTGCTCGATGTACTCTTACAATAAAAAATTGTTTATAATCTTTTTCAATAAAATTATCGATTAAAGCATCTAGCAGTTCAAAACGCTTTTTATCAACATTTAACTGATCTCCAATAAAAGTTGCTGGCATATCAGATGACCCTCTAGCCTTTATATTCAATTTTTCAAAGTATAGCACATTCATTCATGAAATGCAATCAAGTTACGACTGATGACCATTCTTCCTACATATCAAATCAACCCTCTGATCTCCGATACCAGGCTCGAGCATTTCTCTCCATTACCTGTCAGAGCCCCGCTTTCCAGTTCCACGGCAAGGTTGTACAGAGAGTCGATCCTGAGGTTTCCCGACACTCCCTTCAACTGATGAGCCGCAGCGGCAAGTTTTTCATAGTCCCGTTCGGACAAGACAAGCTCGAGATTGGATATCAGGTCTGGCAGTTGGTCAATGAAGCGGGTAAAGATCGGTTCCGCTTCCTCTCTGCTTAGCCCCATGATTTTTATGAACTCCCCGATATATTGATCCAGCAGACTGATTTTTCGATTACCATCAGAATGTTCATCCCGCAGGGGATTTGTATCATCCGTACTGCCGGATTCGAATTGCCGCTTTTCACTGGCTGCACTACGTTGTGCGCTGCACTCTTCTATTTTCTTTAGAACAAGATTCAAATTCAGCGGTTTGGCCAAGTAGTCATCCATACCGGCATCAATGCATTTCTTTCTGTCTCCCTCCATTGCATTTGCCGTCATCGCAACGATCATCGTATGACGTTTCCCGGCCTCGATTTCCCGAATCCTTCTGGTACTCTCATATCCGTCCATTACAGGCATCTGACAGTCCATGAAAATGATATCGTACTCCTTTTCCTTTACGGCCCTGACTGCTTCCGCGCCGTCTGCTGCTGTATCACAGGTCAGGTTGTTGTGTCTGAGCACAGTAATGACAATATCCCGATTCATCTCGTTGTCTTCTACCAGAAGAATCCTTGCATTCATTGAATTTTTCGTATTCTGGCTAAGCTTGGCAGCATCCCGGTTGTTTTCTATTTCAGCCAGCTTCTTCAAGATACCCGCCTCTCCATCGGATATTTCGAGACATATGGAGAAACGGAAGATCGCCCCTTTATTTGGAGCGCTTTCCACTGAGATATCGCCTCCCATGAGTCGTACAAGCTCACTGCTGATGGCGAGTCCCAACCCGGTACCTCCGAATTTCCTGGTTGTAGAGCTGTCCGCCTGGGTGAATGGTTTGAACAGCCTTTTTAAAGCCTGTTCTTCAATTCCGATACCGGTATCACTTACTTCGAAATCGATAAAGGAACTATTTCCCGGCCCCTTCCTGCTACCGACCTTTACTTTAACCTCACCTTTTTCTGTAAATTTTACCGCATTGCTTACAAGGTTGTGTATTACCTGTTTTAATCGCGTCGGATCTCCTATCACTGCCTCCGGAACATGCTCATCAATCTCGGTAAGAAGCTTGAGGCCCTTTTCTCCGGCTTTGAGCGCATGGAGGGAAACCGTATCAATAATTGCATTTCTGAGCAGGAAAGGTGTTTTTTCAATACTCAGCTTGCCTGCTTCGATTTTCGAAAAGTCGAGGATGTCATTGATCAGATACAGCAGCATTTTCGAAGCTGTTTTCGCATCCGACAGGTACTCGCTTTGATCCTGGTTCAGGCCGGTCGCGTTAAGCAGGTCAAGATAGCCCATAATCCCATTCATGGGAGTGCGGATTTCGTGGGACATGGTGGCAAGAAACTGGGACTTCATGTTATTTGCAACTTCCGCCTGCTCCTTGGCTTTCATGATTTCCTCCGCTGCTTTCTTCTGTTCGGTCATATCCGTCATTACGGTCAGAAACGATTTTTCCGCTTGATTATCAATGACCTCACCGGAAAAGAGTCCTATCATGATATCTCCGTTCTTCTTCCTCACTTCCAGTTCTATATTTTGGATTCTGCCATCTTTTTTAAGCTGTTTGGCAGCGGCGAGCTGTTTCTCATTTTCCACAAAAAGATTGAGTTCGGTGCTTGTCTTCCCGATAATCTCCTCTCTTGCATAGCCGAGCTTGGACAAAAAAGCATCATTTACATCGACGAATATATTGTCTGCGGCATTTGAAACAGCCATAAGGGCGGGGTTATTGTCAAACAGCTTGTGGAATTTGTCAAGTGCGGCCTGCTGAGCCGAGAGGTCTTTCGAAATACCGAAGATGCACTCATCTCCATCCCATGTCCCAAACCAGACACGTGTCTCGACGGGCAGGTATCCGCCGTCTTTTTTCTGCAGTGGAAGAGGACAGTAATCCCTTATCCCTGCAAACATTTCTGAAAAGATTTTTTCTGCTTCCGCTCGTTTTCCCTCAGGATGTACATCCAACACATGCATCTGCGAAAGCTCCTCCAGCTCGTATCCCAGCTTACGCGTAACTGCCCCGTTACAGAAAAAGATTCTGCCGGATTTATTTGCAATGAAGATCATGTCATCGATCGTCTCGAAAAATGTCCGGAAATTACGTTCACTTGCCTTCCATACATTTTCCAGGCGTCTGCGCTCACTAATATCTCGCGCAGCTGCATAAATAAGGCCATCGATGGGACGGGAGCGCCATTCGATGTATCGGTAGGTTCCGTCACTGCAACGGTAGCGATTCACAAAATTGAGGATTTCTTCGTTGCCCGAAAGCTTTGACATTGCTGCAAGTGTCTCCGGTATATCGTCCGGATGTACAAAATCAAGGAATTTCCTATGCTCGAGCTCCTGTTTCGAATAGCCCAGAATATTCTCCCATTCCTTGTTGACTTTAATAAAATTTCCATCCGGGTCGGCGATGCACAACAAATCCAGATGGACATCAAAAAAGTTTTCCAACTGATGCAAATGTTCCTTCCCGGCATCCGAATAATGAAACAAGTTCTCCATGGCATACCCTCCTGCTTGCATCCAATTTCCCGAAAATTGTTTATATGCCCCTTCTCAGAGTATTTCCATACGGCAGGTATCAAACAAACCTTTCTTATCAATTCCCCAGAAATCCGCAATTTGAAACAGTTCGTCACATACGTTTACTGTGTTCGGAGTGAGAGGATTTGAATTACCGTCCGCCACGAAGGCCAGGGACCAGTTGGCAAACAAAAAGAACCTGCATGTAACCATGCAAGTTCTTAAAACTGGTCGGAGTGAGAGGATTTGAACCTCCGGCCTCTTG
>CAYVFB010000101.1:0-11595 GCA_964450305.1 uncultured Ruminiclostridium sp. | reverse complement strand
TCTAATTAATATTATATACCATTTTAAGGCAGATGTACAATCTGTCTTAAAGTCATGTCCTTATTTCTGCTTTACTTCAGTTTGTGTTAATAAAATTCATAGTAATCATTTAATTTAACTTAAATTACCATATTTTAATTACATCTGCCTATATGATTCGTGCTATATTCTGCTTAACTAAATGACATTGGGTGTGAACAGTAACCATTTACTCAGAGTTGTCTTCTTTGAAAACAATCCATCTATTAGTGTTCATAAAAAGATGGTATAATAGAGTTTAGATTTAGAACCGGGCTTTTAAGCGGAGAAGAAAAAATGATCTGCACTAGCATTCAAAGACGGAACAGTGGAGGTTTATTCTCATGAGAGTACAGAGTCTGAGCATTGTAGTGCCACCGAAAGGAAAAGGAAAATGCATTAATAATTGTGGCTTCTGTGTTTCCCGTATGCATAATGAACAATACCAAAACTTAATGGATCCGGGCTCTTCGAATTACCATGAAGCACAAAGAGAATATATCAGAAGAATGGAGTTTGCCAGGGACAACGGCTGTAATACCGTGATGCTTACGGGCAGAATCGAACCCCAACAGAACAGAGAGTTTCTGCAAACCTTTGGAACATTAAACGCAAACCTTGAAAAGCCATTTCGTTGGGTAGAGATGCAAACAACAGGAGCAGGCATCGATAAACCCTATCTCAAATTTCTGAGAAATCATGTAGGGGTCAGTACGATCTCCATATCCTTGTCTTCTTTTGATGTAGAAATGAATCAGTTGTATAATGGTACTCAAGATAAGCTTAAGGTTGATTTGCAGAGATTATGTGCCCAAATAAAGGACAGCGAATTAAATTTTAATTTAAGGTTGTCCGTCAATCTAACAGACAGCTTTAATACCTGGACACCCCAGCAGATATTACGGCACGCTAAAGAAAACTTAGGGGCGGACCAGATTACTTTCAGGGTTTTGTACAAAACGACCAATGACGTGGAAAAATATACCGAACAAGACCGATGGATCGAAGACCATCAGATTAGAGACGGAGTTCTGGAGGAAATTCAATCGTACATCATTAACAAAGGAACCATACTGGACAGGCTTGAGTCGGGCTCAATCCGTTATTCTGTGGAGGGACTAAGCACTGTACTCGACGATAATTGCATGGACAAGCATCAGGCATCGAAGATCAATCAATCGGAAAAATTCACAGAAGCTGTTCGGTATTTAATACTCCAAACAAACTGTAAATTATATACAAAATGGGATGACGAAGCAAGCTTGCTATTTTAGTGAACCTTACATCACGGAGGGAAAAATTATGAACAATGAAAACAGGCCGGTAAGCCGTGAAAAACGTGTTGGGACAGGCGGAGGCAGCGTAAGAAGGCGTGGCTCCGGGTTGGGCGGATCTACAGGTGGACCGGTAGGTCACTCAGGTGGATATTCAGACAGAGGTGGTTCGGGTTTTAACACAGGAGGAGGCGGCACCAGAAACAGAGCACCCGTCGGCAAGCCGAAGATACTGTCTTTTATAGTCATTCTGATTGTGATGTATCTGATTATTACAAATCTGGGCGGCAAGAACGATGATACTCAGAACCAGGACCAAGGCAATAACACGCCCTCGTCGCAGGCATCCTGGCAGAACAATGATTCGGGCAATATAACCCCAGATACAGGCGCATACGCCCCCGATAACTCGGTATCCGATCTTGCCCGTACCAAGCGCACCATACTGCAGGGGAACGGCAAGGACACCGCCACCGTCATGGTGTATATGTGCGGAACAGACCTGGAAAGCCGCAGTGGTATGGCGTCTTCAGACCTTAATGAAATGCTGCAGGCTGATATCTCCGATCAGGTGAACATGATCATCGAAACCGGCGGAACGCAGAAATGGCAGAACAACACGATCAACAGCAGTACAAACCAGCGATACCGGGTAACTTCCAATGGGTTGGAGCCGCTTGAGAAGAGCCTCGGAAAAAAATCCATGGTCAAGCCCGGCACCCTTACCGATTTTATTCAATTCTGCGAGGTGGAATATCCGGCAGACCGTTATATTCTGGTCTTTTGGGATCATGGCGGTGGCTCCCTGAGCGGATATGGCTTTGATCAGCATTTCCAGGGTGACAGCATGACCCTGGATGAGATCGGAACAGCACTGAAAAACGCGGGCTGCAGCTTCGATATCATTGGCTTTGATGCCTGCCTGATGGCAACGATGGAAACGGCTATGGTTCTGGAACCTTACGCCGATTACATGATCGCATCGGAAGAGGTAGAGCCGGGAATAGGCTGGTACTACACCGGATGGATCAGCGAGCTTTCGAAAAACACCTCAATATCAACCGTTGATCTGGGGAAAAAGCTGATAGACGATTATATTTCCAAGGTAAAGCAGGAAACCCCGCGCAGTCAGGGAACCCTTTCCCTGATAGACCTGGCGGAACTGAAAGGAACTGCACCCGAGCAGTTCAAAGCCTTTGCCAAATCTACGGGCAAACTGCTTGATGGGGAGCAATATCAGATGGTTTCAGATGCTCGGTCTTCCTGTAAGGAGTTTTCAAAGTCCTCAAAGCTGAATCAAATCGATTTGATCGATTTTGCTCAAAAGTTGGGAACCGACGAGGCGCACACCTTTGCGAAATCTCTGAGCGGAAGCATCAAATACAACAGAACTACTAACAATATCACCAATGCCAACGGGCTGTCCATTTATTTCCCGTATAACAGCCTGAACAAGATGGATGCCATGCTCAATACCTATGACAAGATTGGGCTAGACCAGGAATACAGCGAATGTATCAGAAGCTTTGCATCCATGGCCGCCGGTGGGCAGATTGTCTCGGGCAGCAGTGGAAGCCCGCTGGATGGTTTGCTTGGAATGACGAGCGAAGGGTCCGGTTCATCGCCCTCTTCCGGCAGTGGTCTGGTGGGAATACTTTTAGACAATTTCCTTTCAGGCGGCGATTTCAGCAGCATCACAGGCCTTGCCGACGGTGCTGCCGGTTGGCTTGATCTTGACCGCATTCAGAATGCGAAAGAGTATTATGAACAAAACCAGCTGGATGCCGCTGCGCTAAAAATTACAAAAAAGGGTGGACAAAGGGTATTACAGCTTACCGAGAAGCAATGGAGCCTGGTACAAAACCTGGAGCTGAATGTCTTCATTGACGATGGGGAGGGCTTTATCGATCTGGGACTGGACAATGTTTTTGAATATAATGACGATAACGATTTGATCATGGAATTTGACGGCACCTGGGTCGCTTTGAATGGTCGCATCGTCAGTTATTATATGATTTCCGAAGATCGCAGCGGCGACACCTATTCTATCAGGGGTCGTGTGCCGGTTCTGTTGAACGGACAGCTGGCGGATATCATCATTGTGTCCGACAATGAAAACCCCTATGGAACCGTCATCGGAGCCCAGCTGCGATATGATACAAATACAGAAACTGAAACCCAGGCAAAGGGGTTGATTGAGATTGCTTCGGGGGATAAGATTGATTACTTGTGCGACTATTACACCTATGATGGCCAGTATAACGATACCTATTTCCTCGGGGATGCCTATACCGCCACTGGTGAATGGACCGTAGAAAACCTTTCCGTTGGCGATGACAACTATCAGATGACCTACCGCATCACCGATATTTACAACAACAAATACTGGACTCCATCTATCATGAAATAAAGCGAGAACACAAGGGGACGGTTCTTCTGTGTTCCCCGGGGAACACAGAAGAATCGTCCCCTTGTGTTGCTGTGTTTACTTGCTTTTACTGATAAAGCCATTGATAAATGTAGTAGGAGTTTGTAACCTTTGTGATGTATTCCTGTGTCTCAGGAAAGGTAATCGCTGTAGGGAAATCTTCGTCGGTGGTACCCAAATTGCTTTCCATCCACTTTTTAACATTCCCTCCACCGCCATTATATGCTGCCAACGCTTTATCGATATCGCCTTCAAACATCCTCAGCATGGACTCAATATAGAACACCCCGAACCTGATACTTGTTTCCGGAATTAACAAATCATTATCGGTATAGGCTTCACCCAGGCGTGACGCAATGTCTTTTCCCGTGGGAGGCATGATTTGCATCAGCCCCATTGCTCCAGCCCGGGAAACAGCATCGTACCTGCAATGGCTTTCTTCTCTCATCACTGCCCATATCAGCTCTGATTCCACATGATATTTTTCTGCAGCCGCAAGGACAAGTTCTTCAAATGCCTTTGGATAAGCCAGGGTATAGCCCTTTTTGGTTGGTTTTTCATTCAGGGAGCGAATTCCCCAGGCAATTGCATTGTAATACTCGCCCCTCGCCAGGTACCAGTCGCCCAAGGCCAATTTCTCCCCAATGTCTGTGTTCTTCGTGCCTATCGCAAGTTCAACGGCGGCTGCATCAGCGTATCCATCTTTTTCGTATAGTTCAACCCGGTTCAAGTATTCTGGCTTGTCGTAAGCGACCTCATGCAAATCCGGCATCTCAGGCTCCAGATTCAGCCTTGCCATCCATGCAGGGTATTTTGACAAAATCATCAAAAGCTTATCGGTATTTGTTTTCCCAAGACGATTGTCTAAAATATAGGCTCTGTAAGCGGCATCATCCTGGTAGGAGCTGGTGGTATCCGCTGCCCGGGTATAAGCATCCACCGCTTTTTCGATGTCCCCTGCAGCATCCCAGATACGTGCTGCCTGCCACAGGGAAATGCCTTCTTTGCTGGCTGCAAAAGCTTCAGCAGCCTCGGCCGTTTTGCCTCTTTTCTGTAGAATGATCCCTCGCCTGTAGGCACCTTTTTCTCCGATAGCGTCGTATATTTTCTCTGCACTGGTTCCTTGCCCTGTTGCCTCAAGGCAACGTCCGTAATACCAAGCCACCTGGGAATCCGCCGATTCCAGCGCATATAGTTTCTTGAAAAAGGGAAAGGCTTGTTTGAATTCGCCTTGTTCAGCCAAAGCAATAGCATAATGTCGTAATAAAGAAGCGTTTTCGTTTTGCTCCGAATCACTGTCAATGATGGGTTTTAAATACTCAGTCAGTGCTTTCCATGCCTTTTTGCCAAAGAGCGCTTCACTGATTTTTTCCGGATTTGTATTGATTTGTGCCAGAGCCTGCATGGCAGTATCCTCTGGCAAAATCAGCAGGTATTCTTTCTCAGCCTCTTCAGTTTTGCCCTCCTGAAAAAGAAGGGATGCAAGCTTTAGTTGAAGCTCGCTCGAAGGATAAAGTGCAAGAGCAGATCTGTAATACCCGGAAGCCTCTTTGCCTGCTTTTTCTTTACGTGCAGCAAGAACCAGATTCGAATAATATCCCAGTGCATTCTCCTCATCGGCAAGCATGAGCAGCCCTTCTTCCTGAATGGTCTGTATGCCTGTTTCCAGCTCTGTAACTAAATCCGGAAAAGTGGGAGGGATGATCTCCACCGGTGTCGGACTAGCCGGTATATCCGCAGATACAATCTCACCGGTACCCTCCTGATTTTCATGAAATGCAGGTTTTCTATCTTCAGTGATTAAGAAAAATAAAACAGCGATCATAACAGGTATTAGAATCAATATTCCAATGAACACTTTTTTTCTCAATACATCCAAACCCTTTCAAATGGACACAAAGGGACGGTTCTCCGTCCCCCTGTGTTTCCATCATAGTTTTCTTTTGATAAAATCGGCTATTTCAGCAAGCAGTTCACGGCTCCAGAAGGAATGCTCATGGGGGCCATTTTCAACACGGATCATTTCCGCCTCATGCCCGTTCTCCAATAATGCTTTATACATATTAAGGCTTTCATCGTAGGGCACAACTGCGTCTGCATCCCCATGCAGCAGGAGGATGGGGGGGTACTTTTTGTTCTCTTTGAGAATCAGCAATGGGCTGAGTTCTTTCAGTAATTCACGATGATCCGTCAGATTTCCGCCCACAAGGCTTTCAAAGATGGCGGGGTCGCCATGAGCTGTCAGGTAATCTGCAAGCCTTATCAGGTTTACAGGACCGAAGCAATCGATGGCAACCTTAACACTGTCGGAGAATTCGGGATACTCTTTGGTTTTGTATTTTGGGTCATCGCCCGTTAGCGCTACCAGTAAGGATGTGTTTCCCCCGGAGGAGGTTCCCCAGAAACAGACCCGCTCTGGATCAATGCTGTATTCGTCCGCGTTTTTTCGCAGAAACCGGATTGCAGTTTTAGTATCTTGTAAAAATGCGGGGGGAGGGCTTCCTTCCAAGCGACTGCGATGAGTTATCGTTGCCACAACATAGCCCATTCTGGCAAACTCGGAAAGCTGCGGTATTTCATAATTGACATTGGGAAAAGTCCACGCGCTGCCCTGAAGAAAAATAATCAGGGGCCTTTTTGGTTTAACCGGCCAGTTTTCATCCTGCCAGGGCCGGATGATCTGCATTTTCAGTTCAACACCTGTTGCTGTGGAAAAAACCACATCAGGAACCAGAAAAGCCTGGCCTTCGAGGTTGGGGTTATGCCTGAAGGTTTTAATTTTGTTGTTTTGCATTTTGTTTTCCTCCCAAATCTACATGGTTACTTTTTTCAAGAGCTAATCAGCCTTATAAAAAGGTATTGCGTCTCCATTGACTATTCTTCGTACTGAAGGATAGTGCGCCATCATTAACTATTCTTCTGCCTGAAGAGATAAGCCTTCTTCAAAAAAAGGCATAGGGTTCGCAAAAACATGGTTTACCGATATGGAAAAGTGCAAATGTGGGCCTGTAGAGAAACCCGTAGAGCCCACCAGGCCAATGACATCGCCCTTTTGAACCATATCCCCGGTTTTTGTATTCAGTGAAACCATATGGTAATACCATGATTTCAAGCCATAGCCATGTTCAATGATCACCGTGTTTCCCGTACCAATCATATAATCGGCGAAAAGAACCCTGCCATGGTTTGTGGCCATCACCGGTTCTCCTTGATTATGCGCAATGTCCAGGCCGTTATGCCGGTAGGAGGTGGGAGCCTCGTTTACATATCTGCGCTTGCCAAAGTCGGCAGGCCTGACCCGTCCACCCTCCACAGGCTGAATAAAAGTACCTTCCCAATAT
Source organism: uncultured Ruminiclostridium sp. (assembly GCA_964450305.1). Classification (GTDB taxonomy): domain Bacteria; phylum Bacillota; class Clostridia; order DSM-8532; family DSM-8532; genus JAAYJG01. The sequence continues at coordinate 4,534 of CAYVFB010000101.1, read as the reverse complement.
TTCTCATCATCGCACACAGGCCTTAACGGGTCAATCTTTTCGGCTACCTCACGGGCGCTTTCGTCGTTTCTGGTAGCCGCTGCGACTTGCTTATCGATGGTAAGATTCTGTATTTGAAATTCTTTATCCAGTAGTTCTACCTGAAAGGTTTGCGAAACCTGCCCTGCGGTAACCTGAACGGAATAGGTTTTATTTGTTTTGTGATAATAGCTGATGGGCAACAGAACAATTTTTTCCGTGCCATTACTGAAGATATTGGGCTTGAAGTCAACCTCCGTCTGAATGGTGACTTCTTCGTCCGCATTCACATGGTCGGCTGTGATGATCAGTATTTCCCCGGGATAGGTTTTCAGGGATGAAATCTTGATTTCAGGGGGATTATCAACCTGCAGGCTAAAAACATACTGCATATTCCCGAAAAATTCGCAGTTTTGGGTTTCAAGCCATTGCAGCTCCAGCACGCACCTGTATGCGCCGTCCGCCAGGAGCAGGGGATTGCTTTGCATGTTTTCCGCAGAAAACACCTCCTGCTCATCCTGAAAAAGAGTCCATTGAACGATGTCTGGTTTTTCCGTAGTGAGGATCATCGGAAGCCCCCCCGTTTCAGTCAGCTTCAGACCGATATCATTGACTGTCACGGGTTGTGAATTGGTTGCCTGCTGATACTTCATATCGGTCTTCCTGAAGTTCCACCGATAATCGTCCGGCTCAAGCTCAAATTTGTTGGAACCGTATTGAAGCATGACCACAGGCGGGAGACGGTAAGGATAAACCGGTTCAAAAACAGATTCAGCCAGAATGTCCTCGAAAGTTGCTTCACCGATTTTTTTCAGTTTCTTGTCCATTCGTATGAAAAGGCTTCTGTTATCAAGGTTTTTATCAAGATACAACGTATACTCCAGGGAATGTTTCGGTTTTTTACCAACCAGCAAGACCTGATATTCGGCCAGATCAATGCCTGATAAATCGATATTTGCATCCTCGGCGGAATTCATTGCCTCAACAATATAGGCAATCTCATTTTCACCCAAAAATTCAGATGAGTTTCCACTGCCGTCCGATATACTGATTTGACTGAACCGTTCAGGCTTCAACCCCGCCTTTGAAAACAGATCCAAACCGCTGCAGCCGGCAAGCATGCAGAAAGTTATGATTAGAAGAAATAGCACGGGGATATATTTTTTAAATCTAAAAGTTTTCATGATAACAGCTCCCGATGAATCTTTTTTCTATATTTTCAGAAACGACCCCGGTGAACAACAGGATATTTTCATTATATCAACACAAGCAACTGCATGCAATGTATGAAAGGTATTGCAGGTCAATGCTGCAATTCCGGCAAGGACATGGGACATTCCTCTGCTTTTTCTGTCAATCAGACCTTTACCATATAAAAGCGTATGAATAATCAGGAAAATAAACAGATTATGGATGGAATTAGTTTGAAGTCTTTACAGGGGAAAACATGAAAAGTAAAAAAAGATTCATCAAGATATTTATCATCATTGCTGCCCTGTTCCTGACAGCGTATCTCACAACCCGTGGAATAAAGCTGCTGTTTTCTGATCATTCCTGGATTTCGGACTTTGGTTACCAGAAGGATGAAATTCATCGGCTTTCCTTTCACCTTTCCGACAGCAGAAGCTGTCCGGAAATCCCCGTTCTCATTAACGGGAAGGAATTCAAGCTGTTATTTGATACGGGGTGCGGCGCCGGTCTGGGCCTTACAACTGCCCTTGAGGGAAAGACAGATTATCAGCTGCTGGGTCAAACCGAGCAGCTAAACAGGGATGGCTCGCACAGAGGATGGTCAAAAAGGGTATCTGTCAGTGAAATCACTGTATTTGGTGAGGCATATGAAGGGGTTGAAACAACGATCACTGACTGGGAGATGTTTTCTTCTTCAAAGTTCAATGGAAACATCGGGCTGGAATATTTTCAGAACCGAGTCCTCACACTGGATTACGCGGAGCACAAAATCTATATCAGCAACAGACCAGTCGATGAGACAAAACTCGATCCCGACAAATATGAAATCCTTCCGCTTCACAACAGTACAAACAAAAATCAGGCCATGCTGCCCTTTTTCCAGGTGGAGTATGACGGGAAGCCTGCAATAGCGTATTTAGATACCGGGAAAAATTACTCGTTTGTTTATAACCCATCCTGTGACATTCCCATGTCCAGTCGCCCATCGGGTTTTATTGATATTCCTGTGAAAATAGGCTCCATGGAAATCACCTTAAAGGAAGTGGCACAGGTGAACAATCTTGCCCAGGCGGAAGGCCTGCCATATCCGACAATGCTTGAAATCAATTCCGATCAGATCTGGAAATGCGGACTGCTGGTGACACTTGATCTTTTTGAACAGAGAATTATTTTTCACAAAAAGTAAGTGCGGCTGTAATGTATATTGAATCAATTGAACGAATGTTTGTTTATAACTGTTTTTTCTCTTTACATTCCATATCACGCAGAGTAGAATAAAAAAGGGATACCATCAGGCTACAGGTTCTTAGAAATCTGTGGCCTTTTTGCCTCTCAACCGCTTCAAGGAATCTGCCCGGCTATAGAACAAGGAGGTTTCAATGAAAAGACTGAAAACCCTGAAGCAATTCATGAAAAAGAATATATTCCGCTACTTAATAGCCATTCTCTTTTCCGGGGCCGCGGTACTCGTTTCTGTGTTCAGCCCAATGCTCATCAGCTTTACCATCGATTCGGTCATCGGCAATGAACCGGTGGACCTTCCGGGTTGGTTGATGAAACTTGTTACGAGTTATGGCGGTATAGAAGCGCTTGCTCCTAGAATATGGGTGATTGGACTAGTTTATGTCGCACTGACGCTGATATCCGGGTTGTTTCAATACCTGAAGGGACGCTGGGTTGCGGTCAGTTGTGAGAATGCCGCGAAAAATGCCCGGGATACCCTGTATGATCATCTTCAGCATATGGAATATTACGAGCATGTAAAAGCACAAACCGGAGATCTGACTCAGCGCAGCACATCGGATGTGGAAACAACCCGTAATTTCCTGTCCAATCAGGTTCCGCAGGTAGGAGAAATTCTGTTTACCGTGGTCATTACGCTGGTGACCATGCTCTCCGTGAACGTGAAGCTGACCCTTTATTCCCTGTGTGTCATTCCCGTGATATTTCTTGCCGCCTTCATCTTTTTCAGGAAGGTGAAAAAAACCTTTCAAAAGGTTGAGCAGGCCGACTCCGAGATGCATACCACCATTCAGGAGAACCTGACGGGTGTACGTGTTGTCAAGGCTTTTGGAAGACAAAACCATGAGATTGAGAAATTTCGTGATAAGAATATAAACCACAGAAATCAGGTAAGAAAGCTGACCAACCTGATGTCCTGGTATTGGTCCATGTCCGACTTGCTGTGCATGGCCCAGGCTGCCCTGGTTCTGTTCATCTCGGTTTCCATGGCGGCAAAGGGCCAGGTTACGCTGGGTACCGTCATTCTGTTCACAGCATATATTCGTAACCTGATCTGGCCCATTCGTCAGCTTGGAAGGGTCATATCTGACATGGGTCAGGCATTCGTGGCGCTGGACAGAATCATTGAAATACTGGAAAAACCGGCTGAACCGAAACAGACACAGGGGCTGACACCGGAAATTAATGGAAACCTGGTATTTAACAAGGTATCCTTTCAGTATCCCGATGGCACAAGCCCGCTGAAGGAAATCTCCTTTGAGATAAAAAAGGGGCAAACCATTGGTGTTCTGGGGCCGACAGGCTGTGGGAAATCCTCCCTGATGCACCTGATGGTGCGCCTGTTTGATTATCAGGAAGGCTCCATCCGGTTGGATGGGGTGGAGCTAAGGGATATCGACAGAAAATGGCTGAGAAGCCATGTGGGGATTGTGCTGCAGGAGCCCTTCCTGTTCTCAAAATCAGTCATGGAAAACATCCGTCTGTCAAAGCCCCAGGCAAACCGGGATGAAATCGAAAAAGCTGCAAAGATCGCAGCTATCCACGATTCTATCATGAGCTTTGAAAAAGGGTACGACACCATGGTTGGAGAGCGCGGTGTAACCCTTTCCGGCGGACAGATACAACGTGTGGCCATCGCTCGAACGGTTTTGCAAAACCATCCGATCCTCATCTTTGACGATTCGTTAAGCGCTGTCGACATGGAAACGGACGTTCTGATCCGGGATGCGCTAAAGGAGCGAAGCAAGGGTGTGACTACCTTTATTATCTCCCATAGAATCAATACGCTGGCCCAGGCCGATTTTATCATCGTCATTGACAAGGGCAGGATTATTCAGCAGGGAACCCATTCAGAGCTTATCCAGGATGGTGGACTGTATGCCAGAATATGGGCGATCCAAAGCTCCGTTGAAGAGGTTGAAGGGGTGGAACCCGCATAAAGACAGGATCAACAGACAGGTTTAGATTGTACAGGTGGAAAACACTCAAGGAAAGAGTTGGGAACATGCCGTGATACATCCCTGGGAGACCGTTCGGGAAAGCATATTTACTCATAAGACACTACTTTTCATGGCTTGAAACC
>CAYVFB010000100.1:11071-11696 GCA_964450305.1 uncultured Ruminiclostridium sp. | reverse complement strand
AATTCCAGTATGGCATCGGCTCCTGAAGATGCCTGTGCAGCCTGCACTGCTGCAATGATTTCTTCATAGCGGCTCGGATCGCTGATCTGTTGATAAAGAAAGTCAATGACTTCACTGCTGCTGTAATCCAAAGCCAGGAAATAGGAAGAAACCTTGTTGATATCACTGATGCCGAATTTGTCCTTCAGCCAGCCGTAGAGCAGGGAAAGACCCTCACCCAGAGTTTTCTTCTCCCTGAGAAATACAAGAACAACATCCGTATCAGAAGCCGCCTGAATTGCCTGGACTATTTCCTCAAGTTCGCTCTGTTCACCGCCGTAACGTTCATTCCAAAAAGTTATAATCTCGTTATCTGTATAACCGATGGCCTTTAAATAACTGATTATTTGATCCCTTCCCGTGATATTAAGTTTGTTTGTCAGCCAGTCGTGAAGTTGGTTAAGATTTTCTCCAGCGTCTTTCTTTTCACAAAGAAATCCTAAAATGACATCTGTACCGTTAGCCGCATTTGCCGCCTGTACCGCTGAAACAATTTCTCCATAAAGGCTTGGGTCGGTTTTCTGATACAGAAACTCCATTATTTCACTGCTTGTATAACCAACAGCTTTTAAATAGGCGACTGTCT
>CAYVFB010000100.1:0-10971 GCA_964450305.1 uncultured Ruminiclostridium sp. | reverse complement strand
TATCACCCTGTTTTTTCTTCTCTATGAGGAATTCCGAAATGGTATCCGTCCCTCCGTTTGCCGCCTGTATCGCTGCAACAATTTCTCCATAAAGGCTTGAGTCCTCGGTTTTCTGATACAGGAACTCCATTATTTCACTGCTTGTATAACCAACAGCTTTTAAATAGGCGACTGTCTGCGTCATATCCGTAATACTAAATTTATCTTTCAGCCAGTCATAGAGAACGAGAATAGTATCACCCTGTTTTTTCTTCTCTATGAGGAATTCCGAAATGGTATCCGTCCCTCCATTTGCTGCCTGTATCGCTGCAACAATTTCTCCATAGCGGGTGGGCTCAGAACGAAACTCATGAAAGAGATGCTCCATTATTTCATTGCTTGTATAACTAACGGCTTTTAAGTAATTTGAAATTTGGGTGATATTTGTGATGGTAAATCGATTATTTAGCCAAAAGTAAATCTCATTTATTCTTTCTCCCGAAGCCTTCTTATCTTTAAGGAAAGCTACAATGGTGTTTTCTCCGAAGACGGTCTCTGTTTCAACCTTGATTTGCCCTTGCGCATCAATGCTAAAGAAGAACTCGATTAGTTCGTTGCTGGTATACCCTGCACTATATAGATAATCAGTGATTTGTTCGATCTCTTTAATGCCGAATTTTTGGAGCCAGGTGAAAACCTGTGAAATAGTGTCGCCTTGACTTTTTCTGTGGCTGATATAGTTTTGAATGCTGTCTTCTCCGAAAACATCCTGCACCTGTAATATAGTCTCATCATCGGAAACCTTCCGTTTTTCATATAGAAATGTGATAACATCCTCGCTTGTGAAGCCCGCAAGCTTTAATGTGTTCACGATTTGCGTAATATCCTTAACTCCAAGCTTTTTATCAAGCCAGTTGAAAAGCTGAGTTATACTGTCACCCTGACCCTTTCTGTATAGAATAAAGTCCAGATACCCGTTTCCACTGTATATATCTTCTACAGACACCACAATATTCTCAAAATTGCGGTCATATAGAAGCTGAGTTACCTCGCCAGAGGACAGCTCATATTCATCATGAAGAATATTAATGATTTCTTTCATAGAATAACCCGCAAAGTGAAGAGTCTCAGCTGCAAGCCCGGGCTCTTCCCTGAGCATTGCCGCCATAACAGTTCTCATTGGAGCTTGTTCCTCCGGATAGACATCCTTCATTACCTGTCTTAGCATTTCGATTTTAAATATATCCTTCTTTGAAGAATAGCTGTCAGCCAGACCCTTTAATACCTCAGTCATAGAGTAACCTGCTGCTTTTAGGCAAAGTGCCGCGGCGGAAGGCGTATCAACACCGAATTCGGTGCTTAGTAACCCAATGATAGTTTCAACAGAATATTCCTTTTTGTTTTTATAATCAATAACTGTTTCTTGCATGAAATTCACGCCGTACACTTTTTCAACAGCATCAAAAACATCAAGCCTTTCATATGTAAGCCCATAAGCCTTCAGCCCAAGCAGAAGTTTACCTGCTTCAAGAGCAGTCAGCGGCTGGGTAACGTTCTGTAATGCTTCAATGCCGTCTTGTAACACATGGGTGATCTCTAAAAGTGTAAAACCGCTATTATGAAGCAGGATAACCGCGTTTACCTCGTTGTTAAGGCTTCCCTTAACGTTTTCATAAAGGCTTAGTATTAATTCTATATTTTCCATGGGCCCGTCTGAATACTTTTCCCGAAGCACCCGTGAAAGCATCTGTATCAGCTCTGCATTTTTCAGTGTTCTAAAGCTCTGTGCAAGAGCGGAAAGTACATCTCCCTTTTCATACCCAAGCAAAATAAGATACTCTGCTACTTCTATGGGATTCGCCACATTAAAGGATTCCTTTAGTGTGTTGGCGATTTGTTCAGGTGTGGCCCCACCCGCCTTCATTTGTGTTACCACAGTGTCCAATGTGTTTGTATTGTAAGCCAAGTCAACGGCGGCTGTTGCCTGTTCATCGGTCCACCAGCTGTATGTATTGGTGAAGGTACCATATTTCAGTATAGTCAGAGCGCCATTTGCGTCTAACTCATAGACCTGTTTTAGTGCTGATGTAATTTCATCAAGAGTGTATCCTGCATCTCTTTTCAGGACGATTACAGTCTGATCAGCATCCGTTCCATAGGTATTGGTTTTGCACCAGGCAGCCAGATCAGAGGCGGTATAGCCCTGAGCTTTGTACTCGGGTATCCATGAGCTTATATGTGTGCCCGTTTTCATAGCCTCCATTTGCTGGGCCACTGCCAGAGGCGACAGTCCTAATTCTTTCATGATGTTAATTAAGTCAGATGCTGTACAACTGAAGTCATCTTTAAGCAGCTTCAGTACGCGCCAATAGCCATATTTACCGTTTTCATCTTCTTTCCAGCCTGCATCATACATCACTCTGGCAGCATCTGTTGCGGAGGTAATGCTAAAATCATCTTTAAGCAGTGAGGGAACGGTGTTAACAGGGTTGGTCAGCTCCATCATGATTTTAACCATTTGCGGTGCGTCAAGCCCATGCTTATGAATTAGCCAATTTTTAATATCATTGATCGAATATACGTCAGAATATTTGTTCATTTCTTTTGCCGCTGTCAACGGGTCCGCGCCAAATGCCTGTATGACTGCATCTCCCATATCGCTGACTGCAGGGTAAAATTCTCTACAATTGGTGATGAATTGAACAGCAGTAATCTCGGGATAAACCTCTTTTAGCACAGCCGCAATATCTCCCGCACTAAAGTCGGTGTTGTTTTTTAGGATTTCTGTGAGCTTTCCTATATACCAGGAAGGATTGCTTATTGCATTATATTCGGTCCAATAATCATGAGCAAAATCATAGGCTCCATAGAGGCGGATAAGGGAAGCACAGACGTCTTCTGTCGTTATGTTCAAGCTGGAAGGGATATTCACTATGTTTATCTTAAAAAAATCCCTCAGCGTTTTTATCATTTCATCCACTGTGTAACCTTGCTCAATCAGAACACTAATGACATTTTTGTCTAAATTACCACCTTCGTAAGCAAAAACATCCGCATACTTTGTTTTCAGTGCGTTTGCCACGGCAGAGGCATCAAAACCTGAATCTTTCAAAGCCTCGGCTACCTGCCCATATGTGGCGATATAAGGAACGGCTTTTAATGCTTGTGCAATCTCGGCGGCATTAAAGCCAGCAAACTTCAAACTGGTGCTTGTTTGCTGTATTGTCTGTCCGAGATTATCGTTTAATAAGCCTGCAATCTCGTTGGCAGACTTGCCATCCATCTTCATTTGATATGCGGTTTCTTTTGCGCTGTTACTGAAAACCGTGGTAAATGAAATCTCAGGGCTGAAAGACCAGCCTGCATATGTATATGCTTTTGCCCTGAATTCATAATCGGTATAGGGTTGTAAGCCCTCTAAGGTAAAGGTGTATTCTCCAATACCAAATTTGCCTGTTTCCATACCGGCTTCTATCCAAAGATTCTCAGAGACAGCTTTATATTCAAAGCCTCGCTTCTGACATCCCCGATAGTCCACAGCAGTTATATTACCCTTTAGAATTGCAGAAGAGACTGTTATCGAAGATTTGTCCAGACTTGCATCCACCTCTGATAAGTAATCGGTGCTAATACCTCCGGAAGCCTTTGTCACCATGCCCTCTGAATTTTTCAGATAAGCTTCCACAGTGTAAGCGCCAATGGGCAATTGGTTTTGCCCCTCTAATTCCAAAGTAAAATCCTTCTTACCAGAAATAATTTCTACAGGAAGATAACTCCACTCGATTTCGCTGCTTTTTTTGTATCTGAAGCCCTGATCCAGAATTTCACTGCCACCATCACTTTCAATTTCAGCGCTAAAGGTAGCCTTCCATGTTACAGGATCGAAGCTTGCACTGGTCGATTTTATTGAGGGGAGAACTGCCGGCACATTAAAGCTATAAGTTTTACCGTATCCGATCCCTGCAGAGTTTTTGGCATAGGCTCTGTAATAATAGGTTTCGCCCGGCTCCAACGAGCCAAGATAGGAAGTGATGTTCCCTTCTAATCCGGATTGGTTAGGTGTTTTTTCCACCGGATTAGCCTTTGGGTCGCTTCCATACATAACTCCGCTCTCAGTTATAGCAAACCCCTTGGAGTCAGTTATAGTTCCTTTGAGCGTTGCTGTACTGTATACTGAATCAATTGTCGGCGAGTCATTGGTACTCACCTCAGGAAAATCACTTTTGGTCGTAAAACCCATGGGTTCACCGTAAGCTGCAACTTTTCCCATACTGACTGCCATGTATTGATACTCCTGACCTGGTTCGAGGTTTGTTAAAGGTAAGGAAAATTGTCCGTCTGGGGTGATTGATACGGCGGGTATTGCATCCGGCAGAATCACTCCAACAGGGTAGCCGTCATCATCAATTTCTTCCTCTGCCTCACTATCAAGGCTGTTGAGAAATAAAAAGCCATAATCGGCAGCGTTAAGGTTATTTCCAGTTTCCGCCGCCACCTGGCCGTGCAGGACACCGGAGGTTTTTGTAACTTCTGTAGCCGCAAGAGTGCTGACGGAGACAGGAACTAAGATAAAACCATCCGCATCATAACTTGCCGCAGCCGACAAGGGCAGTGGTTCGTCAAGAGAACGACATATTACTGCGCTAACCACCAACTTTTCCGGATCAGCATCTGTATAAGATAGAACTCCTGATGCTTCTGCTGTATTCGGTGTATTCTCCAGGATGCCATCTGGTACTTCAGCGGTGAACAGGTCAAGCAATTTGGGGATTCCATTTTCATTCTCGTATAGAGTTACTACAAGCTTACCCCCAGAAGCGTCCGAACCAAGGGTGTAAGTGTCCGCCTCTACCGACAGTGAACACTCCAGTTCATTTAATTCTATTTTTAGGGACAGGGCGTATTGCAATCCGGAACCTCCTGCCTCGCTGATGCTTGCAAGTACCATTTTCTGATCGGCATTATATAAAGTCCCCAGGTCATCACTGCCTGCAATGCTATACGAATTACTTGAAAAGCCAGGCATATTATCCGATTTATGTGCCATATTTGAGGCCAGCGCTGGCACAGGCAGTTGTGTAACTGTTAAAACTGCGATAAGTATAAGCGCCAATAACCTTTTGATTTTTTTCATACTCTTTCCTCCTATCGTTTCTGCCTGGCTATCACTCTGTTTTCATAAAACCCTGTTTCATAAAGATTACTGCTCCCTGGGTGGTTTGACCCTTGTCTTTGACAACAGGGAAAAAAAAGGCCTCCCTATACTCAGAAGATGATATTTTTTCACCAGAGTTGTCGCTCATGAATATATCCAGCGGATCTGACAGGCCTTCTAAAAAGGTTGTTTTGTCCATGAACACATTCTCCGCAGCGTCAAGGATTTGAAGGTTTTCATCTGTAATTCGGTTAAAAATGCTGTGCTTGCTCTTAGACAAATCAGTGGTATACAGACCCGTTTCTTCCGATAAAGCACTGTTCACAAACACTAAATCCCCATCCTGGTCGAATACTGCTATAGGGTATGGGAAATTCCTGATGACAGAGGAAGGCAGACCTTTTTCTCGGAAGAGTTTTTGGAACTTCTGCACCATGCAATCCTGTATTTTTTCTTTCTCCTGTAATGTCCTAAGCATATCAGCGAGTTCTTCAAGCGGTTGTTTGCCTGCCTTTTTTTCCATAACACCAAACAGATCCTTCCAAATTTTCTCTACAATTTTAATTTTATAGAAAGAAGGGTGCTCAAAATAGTTAATTAGTGCTCAATTTCTGATGATTATTGCTCTCTTTCGACAAAAAAAGACTTCCGAGCCCATGACGGTCGGAAGCCTTTTCACTTTACTTTTCACTTTTGAGTCATCATAGTTCGATATTGGGAAGGAGTCATTCCTAATTTTTGCTTGAACTTTTTTGCCAAATTCCCGTTGTAATCAACACCGCATTCTTCAAAAACCTGGGTTATAGACAGATTGATATCGAACAGTTTTTCCTTAAGCTTTCTAAACTTTACGTCTTGATAATATGTATATGGCGACATACCAGTATGCTGTTTAAACAGGCGGGTATAGTGATATTTGCTCATATGAACAATACCCGACAGCTTATCTATGTCAAATTCCTCTTTCCAGTGTTCGTCTATATATTCTTTTCCTTTTATAATCTCTTCTCTGTCCTGATAAGACCTGGATGTGATAAAAATAAACACAATATATAATAATTGACTGTTGTTGTCGTATATAGGCAATGAAGTCATATTGTGGAACAGGCTTTCGCTAGCTACCTCATTGTCGTCTCCCAACAGCTCGATAACTTCCTGATACGGTACTTTGACATCATTTACATGAACGGCTTCTCCCTGAAATGCCCTCACGGTAAAGTCCTTTATTCCCCATCTTTCAAGGTTGGGATCGAGCAAAACGTTCTGCTTTTTATATAATCTTTCGGGATCAGATATTTTTGCAAATTTTAAATATTCATCATTCGCCAGAAGCATGGTACCGTCCGGTGCGCATATGTGCATAGGATATGGAAAGTTCTTTACGATCTGGACAAACAGATCTTTGTTTTCATACAGCGACTGAAAGGACCATGAATCTTCTTGCTTTTTTTGTTCATACAGGTCATATACGTCTTTGGATATCGACGGTTTCTCTTCTTCTTGAACTGAGGCTTTTTTTCGTCTTCTATCTTCAGGTTTAACGGCATCTACAGGAATAAGCCACAGGTTGCCCTTTTTCACCGCACCGTCTATTCTGCCCTCGGTACAGTAAAGTGTCACAATCCGGATTCCAAGCCCCCATTTTTCGCCAGCTTCCTTGACGGTTATATACTTCATGCTTCACATCACCCTAAAATATATCATTTCCATTATTATATTGCTAAATCAAGCATATTGCAAGTGTTAGCAATAAAACACAAGGGGACGGTTCTCCTGTGTTCATTAATTGATATAACAGGTTTTAAGCATAATCGCTGTAAATGTCGTCAATCATTATGAATTCTCACATTCTGTTTCATATACTTTTATAGATAGTTTTTACAGCTTCAATATTTTGCTGAAATGTATTAACCAGCATAGGATCAAATTGTCGACCTTTTTGTTCCGTAAGATATCTCACTGAAAAACCTCTATAGAAAATTTATTTGTTTATTGCTTATTAATGCCAGAAAGAAATATATCGATCTCGTCAGCAATTTGGTTATATGCATGGTCATGTACATAATGGGCGCAATCCAGTTCAATAACAGTTGCATCTGGCATGGTATCGGCAAAGCTATACTGAAACCCGCGCCAGACACTTTCTTCAAAGCCAGTACCACCAGAACCATTAGATGCAAACATGATTATTGGAATGTTGATTGCAGCTTCATTGGCTACAATCTCTGCATTGTCTTTTATCTGGGCAGCCTCGTTTAACATGGCTTTGGTAGCAGTACGACGATAGAAGATTAACCTGTATAACTCTTTTTCCTCATTTGTAAGCGTCCCATATCGTATTGCATCACTTTCAGCAAAACTCGGTACAATACGTATAATGCCAGTATCAGCAGCAAATGAAATAAGCCGTTGAGCAAACAGGCTAATCTTCATTCTCTTATATGCCTCTGGTACAGCCATGTCTAACCCGATTATGGCACTTACTTCGTCGGGATACTGCCTTGCCCAGTAAAGTGTCTCAATACCCGACATCGAGTGAGGACACAGCACATATGGCCCGGATATGCCCGCCAAGGATAACGCTTCCCTGGTTTCGTATAAGATTGTATCAATCTTTCGTGATACATTGCTGTCTTCACTAAATCCATATCCTGCTTTTTCAATTACCACGATTTTATATTGATCACTTAAAAGTGAATATAGTGATTTGAAATCCAGTATTGGAGAACAGGTGCCTCCGCCGGACATAAACACAAGAGTTTGTTGGCCACTGCCTTGTGTATATACACTCATCATGTGCCCATTCACTTCAACTTGTTGACCGATTGGGACAAACAGCACATCTTCTTTTTTTAATTGTATCCGGTGATTGATAAAACAAATCAAAACAAATAGCAAAAACAGAATAATGATTACTAATATCACAATACCGATTCGTTTAAACATCTTTTTAAATAACACCATCCTCTTCTACTGCCATTATTTTAAACTCAATAAGAGCCTCTGGAAAAGTAATGGCGAATGGTTCTACCCTTATTGCTGCGATCGGTCTGCATTCTGAAATGTCAGGAAACAATTCCGAATTGACCTCCAATTCTTTAATTTTGGCAAATCGACCGGTACCGCTTCCGGAAAAAGTTGTATAAAAATATTTTCCTTGATGCAGCTGTACAAGTGGGAAAGGAAGCAATCTGGTGCTAACTGGAAATGGTAACACTCCGGTACTAATTATAAACTCAGCAACAAGATTTCCCCCACAACTGATATGGATGCGTTCTTCCCGGCTGTTTAACTTTTCAAAATTGAAATCAGCCTGTTCCTTCGGGATTCCCCAGTTCGCCCTGCCATTGACTACACTTTCTGCGGAAGATACATAGATTTTACTGATTGTATTCAGCTTTCTCCCTTTAAAATCGAATTTCCCTGGAATAAAAAGCAGTTCTCCATAAGGACCAGCATCGGATTGGAGATAATCAACCAACATAACACTTCCAAAACCGCCGGCATAATGTCCCTTCAGAAAGTCTGGTACATTTCCTTGTTTCTCGATAAAATCATGCTTAAACTGATATATCAAAATATAGCCTTTTCCTCGTAAACTCCACGGAGCTGGGTATGTAGGCACTTTAGAATCCATCATGAATCTTCTCCCTTCAGATGGGTTGCTTGCAGCCAGTTTTGAAACTTTTTGTTATTATCATTGGTATAAAGTATACCAATAAGCGGAAGAATCCTATTCAGCAGATTCGTCATATAGAAAACCTTTGAGGGAAATATTCTCTTTTGGTTTCTCTGTATTCCTGCTATTATACTTCGTGCGACCTCATAAGCAGTCTGAGTAGGCCAAGCAACCGGGGTATTGTTGCCCGCACGGGAAAAGAATTCTGTTTTAGTTGATATTGGGTAAACCACCTGAAAATGCTGTCCCTTCTCAAGTTCAAAGCGATAAGCATCCGCAAATCCCCTGATTGCAGCCTTTGTACCACTGTACAACGAGTAGCCGGGGATGGAGAGTAAACTCATTCCGCTGGCTGTCACGACAAAATTATACGGCTTACTGCCGTTAAGCTCTTTCATTTTTTCGGCGCAATAGATAAAGCTCACCACGTTTGTTTCAAAAATAGCCATAATATGATCCCAATCAGGCTTGTCTATCTTTTCAAAATACGCAAAGCCTGCATTTGCTATAAAAAGGTCAATGCCTCCCATCTTTTCCAGTGAAAATGCAAACAGGTCATCTAATTGTTCCTTGATGGAAACATCGCATTTTCTGAGATGAAGCTTAGGATCTGATAAAGCCAGCTTCTCAATTCGTCTTGCAGCCGCAACAACTGTACAGCCTTTTGCCAGAAGCATCTTTAACAACTCAAGGCCAATACCAGAAGATGCACCTGTGATAACTAACCTCTTCCCGTCTAGTCTCATACTCTTATGCCCCCTTCTGTTGATTGTCTCTATCTTAATTCTTTTCCTTAGCTCGTTTATCATTGATTATATCCATGTGTTCTGCAGTTATAAGAGTAACGCCCTTTTCTTTAGCCCATACTACACAGCCTTTCAACGCGGTATTTAAGAAAATGCGGGGAACCTTTACCAGCTTTGCGCACGCTTCATCAGTAAATTTTATATCGGGATCAATACGATCAGCCGCATAGCGCACGGAGGCTATTGAGCCCTCGCGTATGGGCAGGATCTCAGCTCGCGGCTTTATAAAGCGGGTATACCAAAAATTTTTGGAGTCACGATAACCATAGTCAACAGGCACAGGTGGAAAACTTTTCGCGGTGACTCCATTAACGATGGCGTTATAATACTTCTCTTTCATCAAAATCTTATCGATACGCAGGATAAAATGTGCGCCAAACTTACTGGTAATTCCGTTAAAGTCGCGATAGGGGGGCGGATAACCGTCAAGCAGGCCCGGCTTGTCAGCGGATGCACCGTCAAGCTCCTTCATCCAGGTGCATTCAAAGACCTGAAAGCTCTCTTTAACTACTTTAGGGAATACTTCATCAGGATTTCCCGCCGCCATCAAACCGTCTTCTAAAGTAAACCTACAGTCTTTCATTTTTTCCTCCGGGGTATCTCCCGGCCACCCCAGTCGGACTGTTTCTTTGAACATCTTCTTATCATCGGGAATAAAGTTCAGTGTGCACCTGTCCCTTGCCAAAAGATGCTGAGCGGTATTCGAAGAGTTGCGGCAACACAGCAACATGGCATAATAGTCTTTTCCTGCAATATAATAAGGTTGGACCAATGAATATGGTCCGAGACTTGTTGTGTTATCATCCGCAAGAGTGCCCACCAATACTGTTGGCATGGGGAAAAATGCTGATGTTTGATAAAAATTGTCTACAATACGCAAGTTTTTGAAACTACTCATTGTTTTCTCCTTTCATTCATCCAATCTGGCACCGTCAATTGATTAATACCCTCGGAACACAAGGGGAAACACAAGAAACACAAGGGGATGGTTCTCTTGTGTTATTTTGAGAAAACACACCAGAACCATCCCCTTATTTTATCTACTTGTGTTCTTTATGTTCCAGAGAGGTTGACCACCCATCTCTCTTTTTTTAATGCAAAATGTGCGATCAATATTTTACCAATGTCCAGAAGCTTTACTGCCAGATATATGGTGATTGGACTCCAGTTTGTGAAGGCAGCCATCAGAAACAGCATCGGAATCATCACAATAGTAGCACTTCCATCTACCCACATACAGACCTTTGTATCACCCCCTGCACGAAAAACAGCCATCTGAGTGTTTACATAAGTCCATAGTGGCATGAGCATGGCGATCAACATCAGCATACCTTTACAGATACTTTGCGCAT
>CAYVFB010000099.1:0-11822 GCA_964450305.1 uncultured Ruminiclostridium sp. | reverse complement strand
TCATATGAAAAGCTATTCGAATAAGTGGTTCCCATGATTCCCGATGAATGGTTGAGCAGCATCCTGACTGTTATATCCTGATAGCGCTCGTCCGCCATGACAAATTCAGGGATATACGTTGTAACAGGCTCATCCAGTTTTACTTTGCCCTGATCGGAAAGCATCATCATCGCGGTAACAGGAAATATTTTGCTTAATGAACCTATCCCGAACAACGATTGATTGTCCAGAACCCCCATACTGCCGAAGGTTCCGGCTGTGCCCGAAAGAATCATCTGACCGTCGGAGATCAATGCATATTGAATGGCCGAAATACCATAGTCATTCACAATTGCTTCCGCCAACTCAACGGCTGATGTTTTTACGCCCGCATAAATATCTTCTTCTGCAAAGACAGCGCCTGGAAGGATCAGTAAGATGATGACGAATAGCAGTGATAGTTTTTGAAGATTCCTGAGGTTTTGTTTCATTTTCTTCCTCCTATCCCTTAACAGAAGCATTTCATCATTGTTTAAGGAAATGATTGTTACCGCCTGAGTTAGATCCTCTAAAAGCGAACTCTCCATGGGATAGGCATTTTTCGAACTCTCCACCCGGGAATGAAAGTGTTCAGTGGCCCCTGATGATTTCTTGCCTGGATCCCAACACGATTCTGTTCTTACAACATATATCGGTACAAAATAAAAAACTATAATCCGTATATTGGGTTATGGCAAGGGTTTCTGTGGCCTGCAGAACTTGTCTGCAGGCCTGAAGGATTTCTGGAGTAAAGGCTGTGCTTCTGATTGAAGACCGATGCTTAATTCTCACAAATTTCGCTTAGCGGAATAGCCTTTAGGAACGGCCCGGTTACTGGGCTTTCGTCAATCTCTGGTAAAATTTATGCCGACCTGAAACATATTCAGGCCGGCACAAATTTATTGCCCGGCAGGATAAAGCAGTTCATTTTTTTCTGCGAAGATAAACATCCCTATTCCAGCCGCTACAGACAAATTCAATGAATCTACCAGCGGTGATTGCGGGATTTTTACACCTAACCCTGCAGATTTGCATTGTTCGGGCAATCCTGATGCCTCATTGCCAAATAGCAGGGAAAACAAAGGTACCTGCGGGCAGCAGCCAAGGCTGAGCGGGATTTCACCATCCGGCGTAAACGGAAAACATATATGGTCAGGAAACGCATTTTTATAGGCATCAAAGGATGCAAAACATTGAAACCTTATGCAGAACAGCGCTCCCATTGATGCACGCACCGTTTTGGGGTTGAAAATGTCGGCCGCAGGCTTCACCACTGCCAGGTCAAACAAACTCAGACCTGCCATCGTACGGATAATAGTACCCAGATTCCCCATATCACTCGGATTTACCAATACAATGTGGGGACGATTTGGTTTCAGCTGGCAGGTATACTTGTTGAATACGCCCAGAACATAGCTGTTTTCCTTTTGGTTAATTCTTTCAAATGTTCTGTCATCATATAAAACAGGTATGCCTTTAATCCGGCACAATCCGTCAATATCCTCTTTCCCAGCATATTTTGTATGGATATAAACGGTTCTCGCAGCATCAGGCTTTACTTTCAGCATTTCAATTGTCGCATATGCGCCTGATGTGTAGGAGTAATCATACTCTTCTTTATATGACTTTAAATTTTTGCTCTTCATTCAAACTCAGCTCCTTAAATTTATGATGATTTTTAAGGATACAAAGTCCGAATGTCAAACGACGCTTCAGCGCCAGCTGGTCTCTAATCCATGCAAAGCGCGTCGTCTGTTTTCAGACTTTGCATGGATTTTGCCAAGTACAATACCAAAATGAACAGCCATTCCCTCACCGCCTTTCGTAAAAATTACAAGGTAAAAAACTCCACTCTCGAAACATAACCTCATGCCATAGAGTATAGAGTCTTTATGCCGCACAGTACCTACTTCTTTATTATGAACATATTGACATCATCGCTTTTTCATCAACCCTTCGAACAACACTATGGGTATAGGCGTCAAAATACTTAAGCCAGAACCCCCATGCTGTCGGGTTTATGCTCTCAAAATCCACGCCGAGTGTAGTATATTTCTTCTTTTTCATTTTCTGTATCAACATATTCAGTAACGTTTGATTTAAACCTTTACCTCGGTGTTCCGGCAGGCAATACGCTCCTTTGACATGCAAGTATCCTGGAGTTTCCTGGATAAAAGTTTCTCCGTCAAGCTCCGCCCTGATAAATGCCACTATTCGCCCTTCATGCCTTGCGACAAAATATTCAGGCTGGGAGCATTCATAGTTTTTCAAAAACTCTATTTCGTTGTTTAGAGTTCTGTACATAAAGAAGGGGCTGTCCATATAACTTTTATCAAGCATGTTCTCCAATGGCAGGACCTCCAGAACATCTTCCGAAGCAAGCTCGGAAAAGGAATAACCTTCACAGGGCGGTGCAGCAATCTCGTCCATTCCCCGTATGGCATCAGCGCAGCGCAGGCCGAAACCGTATCGGAAGAACTGCTCCTGAGATTCTCTGTCGTGAGCGTATAGGCATATGGCGTGGCTGGATGCTCCCGCTCTTACCCATTTTTTTGCCGCTGCTTGATACAAACGGGCATATATCCTCGCTCTGTTATCGCCGATTGCACCATTTGCACCCATAGGTGAAAATACTCCGGTTGCGCAGGTTGAGCCGAAAGCATCCTGGAATGGTGGTACACTGCATAGAAACCCGACCATTGTATTGCCTTCAAAAGCCGCAACACCATAACCGTTCTGCGCATATGGTTTCAAATCTGGTACCCTGTCTACAGGAGGCAGGATGGGGACGAAGCCCCTTTCCTCCTCATAGTTAAGCTTAGCAAGATGTGCTGCCGCTTCAATATGTTCAGTGGCAAAATCAACTATTTGCATCTATTTTTCCTCCTTGGTCCCAGCCATAGTTTTCTTTAGTCTTTCCTATAAAGTATTTCATGGATTTTTTGAAGTGCATTCAAACCCCAGTTATGCTCATCGTGCGTTCCCGAAAACATATACTCTTGTGCCATTCGGTAACCGAACTTGATAAGAATCGTTTCAAGAATATACATTTCGCCAGCTGCAGGAACATCCATATATTCCGATAGCCCTTTTAAGTACGCTGGAACAAGACGATTGTAATTTTCTTCAAATCGCTCAACCTCCATACCATCCACTATCAGGCTCGCAATATCTTCACTTAGAGAACCCCAGCCGGTTGTGTCCCAATCGATTAACATGATTACTCCGTCAGTAAAGAATATGTTTTCATTCCAAAAATCACGATGGCATAAAACGATGGGGAGGTTATTTAGTTTGCTGAACAATTCATCTTTGCGCTCGTCAATGTCCATGATCATCTGCTTTAGCTTCTCGGGCAGGTTACAGCCCTTTGAACGGAGAAAGCTGTACTCAAATGATTTCCCATCCACTAGCTGAATGCTGCCGTTTCTAAGCATTTCCTTTATGAAGTCCCACATTTGGCACTGATCAGAAATGAGAAAATCGTATGTGAACGACTGCATATGCCATTGGCTGAACTCCCTCTCTAAAAATCCTGTATCCCCAAGACATGAGATATTTCGTAGATCATCTTGCTGTTTGTTAATTCTGCCTTGAAAACGTCCTAACTCCAAGGCTGCTTGTTCAAGCATTTCGATAGTAAGGTTGCTGCCCGATACTCCATCTATATACTCAATCCACAGATCTGTATTTCCATCCTTAAGCTGTGAATGATAGCATTGTGGCCAGCGGAGTGCGGGGGTAAACGCCACTGCGAGGTTACTTTGATACAGATCGTATTCTCTGCGCCATGAACTTGGATCACCGGGACGCTCCCACTTTTTCTGTCTCTTCCAAACAACTTTATATGGCAGTTTTTCACTGCCCGCGGTTTCGGCTATTCCCGAAATAAGCTGCACATCACCTAATGTTCCACCCTGCAGCTGCTCAGATTGATGTGTTGCACTGATGATGGTCTTACCGAACATTTTGCTTAAAACATACATCAATGTCTCATGGTTTACTGTATTATTCATTTTCCAAACCCTCCGTTTTTCTTTTTTTGATTGTTCTGAAATCGTCACCATATTCACATAGAGGAGTATGATGCTCTTTGTGAACAGCGGTAACCCTTGCAGGTATCGCATTATCCTGCAGAAAACCGTTTGATGAGTTCATTACCGTAGTAAATCCGTAGTCTGAGAAATCCATTTTTCCTCTTTTCAGCGGGCATAAAAATACCGTAGCAAGCAGCCTTCTAAACTGCAAACTACGGTTCGTCGCAGGTAATGCAAGTGTTATAAAATAAACACGGGCATACCCGTTCGTATGCCCATAGAATTCTACAGTATTCACGAAAGGATACTCGAAACGGCACAACAATAAAAGGCGTTATACACCTCGAAAAATACTGCTATGCCCGATATTTTGTTTTAGACAAAAGCCACCTCATTTAAATTAATCAAAAAATAACAACTCCTTTCGTTCTCTGCTAAGTATGAATGAATTACCGCAGAGTGAAGATTAAGTTCAGCATACCAATTCCTTATTAAAAAATCAATCCTTAAGGCAAAAAGAAAATGTGTATTTCTAAACCTGTGTTACTATTCGGAGATAAGCAGGCGCAGCCTGCCATCCTGAACGTAGTGAAGGATCTTCGCATTACTGCTGAAGAGATCCTTCGCTGCGCTCAGCGAAATTTATAGAAAACCATTATACAATCAAACCCGTGGTTTCCGGGGCGCCCAGCATGATATTCATGTTCTGAATCGCGGCTCCGGACGCGCCCTTACCCAGGTTGTCAAACCGGGACATAACCAAGATCTGCTCATCATTTCCGTAAACGAATATTTCAAACCGGTTTGTTCCGTTGCAGGCTTCCGCGTTCATATAACCCTTTTCAAGGCAGGAATCGTCCGACGCCATGATTTTTACAAACGGCTCGTCCTGATAGTATTCCGAAAAAATATCTTTCACGTCCGCAACCGTAACCTTTTTATTCAGAAGCCTTGGCAGCAGCGGGATGGAAGTAATCATGCCCTTGTAATAATTTGCGATGACGGGCATAAAGGCGGGCGGGTATGAAAGACCTACGGCCTTCTGCATTTCGGGCAGATGCTTATGATGCAGCTGCAGCGCATAATGCTTCGGGCTGTTGATGTTCTGCAGCTCGCTGTTTTCAAAGGTCTGGATCAGCTTCTTTCCGCCGCCGCTGTAGCCGGTCAGCGAATAGCAAGTTACCGGATAATCCTTTGGAACAATCCCCGTTTGAACAAGCGGGTTCAAACTTAAAACGAACCCCGTAGCATGGCAGCCCGGATTTGACACCCTGGAGGCTTCCTTAATTTGGGCTCTTTGCCCCGGGTTCAGCTCGGGCATGCCGTAGGTCCATTGATCGTCGGTTCTGTAGGCAGTACTCGCGTCAATAATCCTCGTATTGGGGTTTGAAACAAGCGAAACCGCTTCCCGTGAGGCTACATCGGGCAGGCACAGGAAAACAATGTCCGCCGAATTCAGGAAGTAGGAACGTCTTTCCGGGTTCTTACGCTCTTCCTGCTCTATTTTCAGAATCTCCAAATCCTCGCGTTTTTCCAGATAATCATTGATCTGCAGCCCGGTTGTTCCTTCCTGGCCGTCTACAAATACCTTTACCATTGTATATCATCTCCATTTATCCTTGTATTGCATAATTATACGACCTTTCGTATAATTATGCAATACCCTTTATAAAAGTTTTTGAGCTAACAGGAACGGTTGGTATTGGTAATATTGTTTAAACAAGAATGGTTACTGTTCACACCCCTACTAATATGTTCATAAGTAGCTTCAGAGGTATGTGTTTTATCTGAGCGCAGCGAAGGATCTTGTCAGGAGTAATGCGAGAGCCTTCACTTCGTTCAGCAGGCTGTGCCTGTTAACCTGTGAACAGTAACCAGGAACGTTCCGAACCCGCCCCTGCTAACGATTTGACAACCGTTCGGCTTAACCTTCCATCACCAGTGGTACCTGACCTCTGATGGCTGCTGTCAGCCGTCTTTCAACCTCATTCCAGTTGATCAGCTGCCACCATGAATTCACATAATCTTCCCTCTTGTTTTGATAATCCAAATAGTAGGCATGTTCCCATACATCACACACCAGAATCGGGATACCACTCCACTGGGTCAGGTTCTGATGCTTCTCGCACTGCAGTATTTCAAGGCGCCCCCATGTGGGTTGCCAGGTTAGTATGCCCCATCCGGACCCTTCTACCTTTTTCGTTGCTTCAATAAACTGGTTCTTCATTGCATCCATGCTGCCGAAGTATTGGTTCACATGGCTGACAGTTCTTGACCCTGGCTGTCCGCCAGCACCCTCCGGGGCCATTACCGTCCAGTAAATACTGTGCAGAATGTGTCCGGAACCGTTAAATGCCAATTCATTCTCCCAGTATTTAATGTACTCAATATTATTCGTCTTTCGTGCTTCAACCAGATACATTTCTGCCTTGTTCAGTCCGTCCACATAGCTTTTGTGATGCCTGTCATGATGTATTCTAAGAGTTTCTTCCCCGATAACGGGCTCCAGGGCGTTGTAGGAATATGGCAGTGGCGGAAGCCGGTGCATTCCCGGTATAATATACGGCATCTGATCCTCCCCTTTCATACGAAAGCCGCCCGGAAAAGATCCCAAACCAACAGGGATGGTTTCCCGAACGGCTTCCTGCCTGACCGCATATTATACTTTATGTAAATAACTCTGAAAGGGTTCCTGTATGAAGGAGCTATGCACTATCCTCACTTTCAGCACAAGATCTTTTTACCGATCATCCCGGTGTTTTAATTAACTGGTGCGACACAATGTAATATTTCTCCTCCCAATTGCGCAGCGTGAGCATGGCAATGCTTCCATCCTCATAGTCCGAGTACAGCCGAACAATGTTTCCGGTTATCTCTCCGCGGGTGCAATGAAACGAGCCAAGCCCAAAATCGCTGGTGAAGTTGTAATAGGCATCATAGTCCTCCAGATAAAGCACCTCGTCAAAGCCAACTCCGCTTAAGGCCGCCAGTGAAATGCCGGCATACTCCCAAAGAACCTTATCCACTGCTTTTGACTGGTATTTATGGGTGGGTACCGGCATGTTTCCAAGGGTTACGTCTTGGCCAAACCTCCAACCATCAAGCTTCTTCAGGGCACTAAACTCTTTTTTGTCAGTCATTAAGTCGGAGCCTGGTAAATACCTCAGGAAATCGGCAAAGTTCAGGTCTTCCGGTTTATTATACCAGGATGTAAAGAAGCAACAGACCGGGTTCACCTCCAGAACGCCCTCTGAATTGGGAATCAACGGTACGAGGGCTGCGTTGGCTTTTTCGATCTGCTCCTGCGTCAGAGAAACAACCTCTTCGGCAGGCATAAATTTTTTGTATAGCTCCATGGCAGCGGCAGTATAAGCGTTTCCGTAACGTTCCAGCATTTCCGGCGTACCGTAATCCACTTCAATCGCATCGGTATTTGTCACACAGATGCGTTGCCAGATGGCTTCACTTCCGCTTTCATCGTAATAAACAAGCAGATACGGCTGCCCTGTGCTTCCCCATTCTGTAATCCACCCATCCTCAAACATCATGCCACCGGCAGGCGGGACATTCTCAATCTTATCAGGCAGCAAGCGGTACTCGAGAAGATACATGGCCACACCGCTGTTTAATCCTGCTGTTCCGGTATTCACAGATTTCAGGCCTGTTATCCGCGCGTCGATGATGGTATAGTACCCCCAACCTTCCGTCGGATTTTTGCCTGCTTCCATATAGTCAGCTATCATCAGGGTAACATAATCCTTAGCGTACGCTATCACTGCGGAAGGGATTTTCCCGTCAACATCGACGGATATCTCTGTTCCCGTTTTACTCTTCCATGCCGCTTGCCAGCATTGCGGCAACCCAGGCCGTTCAATATAATATTTCTTCCCGTCAGCCAGTGCGATATCAATTCCCGAGGTTTCGCTTGAGCCATCTGAATACGTAAGCGTGACTGAAAACGAGTTCGTTCCTGGTGCATGCTCATCGGTTTTTACTTCTTCACCCAGTTTGAAGCTGTGCAGCCACTCCATCATTTCCGGCAGGTATACTTCTGGCACGTGGACGGTTCCTTCGCCCTGACCCTGCAAGGTCAGGCTTTTTACATCATCACGTTTTGAAAAAACTGACGTACCCGCTTCTTGATGGACTGCCCCGGTAAAGGTGCAGCCTACAGCTGCCATTGCGAGGATCACTACGACGATAAGGGTGTAAATCGCCATTTTGGGTTTTTTTGCTATCCGTACAATCCGCTCCTGAATGCCAGCTTTGCTGCCATTCATGGTTGTTGCCGCAACAAGCAATGCGGCTCTTTTTTCACAAGTCATGCCGATCAGGGTTCGGCCATACTCGGCGCGTTCATGGTCACCCAGCCGTTTGATCGTTGCTTCGTCGCAGGCCAGTTCCGCGTCACGTCTGGACAGGAAAGCCGCCCACCAGACAAGCGGATTATACCAATGCAGTGCAAGGCATACACCGCGCAAAACTGACCAGATATGATCACCGTGACGATAGTGTGTCGTTTCATGCTCCACTGCATGCCGCAGCACTGTTTTGTTTTTCGCTGTTTCAGGCGTGACATATATCGCCGGGCGGAAGAAACCGAACAGACATGGGGTCTCGATTGAGTCTGTCATATATATAGGCAGTTCGCTTCCGGCGATGTCAATGCTGCTGCATGCCTTCTTTATTTTCCTGGAGAAACGTAAATTGGTGATCATAAAGAAAATGACAACAGCGGACGTAACAGCAAGCCAAATGACATTTAAAAATAACCCATTTACACGAGTATCCTTGTATAAATGATTCTGTTGATGCTCGTTACCACTTTGTTCAGAATAGTCCGGGATCTCGTTTAATACCGCGTTTTCAGGGTTTTCACTTTTATTAAGGATCATATTGCTGTTGTTGACAGCGATGTGAGGTTCTTCAGCTTTATTCAGGTATTGTTCGGCACTTGTATACATCGCAGTCTTCTCGACCATGCTCATAACGCTAAAACTGGTGCTGCCGAAGCTGACCGGAACCAACAGCCGCACGAGAACCAGCGCCCATAGTGCATATTGCAGCCGAAGGCTGATCTTCCCCCTGAGGATATACCGCATCGCAATGACTATTGTAATAAGGATGCTTGAGGTAATGAACCATTCAACCATTATTATTCGCCTCCATATCCCGCAGCAGCGCGTATAGCCTTTCAATCTCCTCCTGCGGAAGAGATTGCTTCCTGGTGAGCGAACTGACCATCAGGCTCAGGCTGCCGTTAAAAACCCTGCCGAGGAAGTCTCTCGTCTCCTGCAAAGCTGCGTCCTCCCGGTGCAAAAGAGGCCGGAAGGTCTTCATGTCACCGTTGGTATCTCCCGAAACTGCACCCTTAGATTCCATGCGACGTAAAAGTGTGAGGGTTGTACTGCGGCTCCACCCCATTCGCTGATTCAGGATTTCCACAGCCTCACGCCCGGTGATGGGCGCTTTCTCCCAAAGGCATTCCATGACGCTCCATTCCGCCGGTGTTAAACTGATTTTCTTCGGGCTCATATACATCAACCTCCAATATGGTTACATCTGTAACCATATGATATCAAGAATGTTTACAGTTGTCAACAGGTAAAAACGAAAAACTGGAAAAGCTTTAAAAAAGCTGTCTCCGGTCATAATCCCGAATACAGCTTTTTATTTCTCTTTAGCCTCGCAGGAAGTAAGCCCTAACACTGGAACGCACAGTAAACCCGTTACACTCGAACATAACTTGCCCGGAGGTGCTTGTGCCTGCCAGCATTATCTGTATTTCCCATTAAGAAGTTTTTTCCTCCGCATCCTCTGCTGACAGTTCCAGCGTATACTGGCTCATATAAAGCTTCGCATAATGTCCCTTTTGGGCGAGCAGTTGGGTATGTGTTCCCTCTTCCAGTATTTTGCCGTCCCGTATCACCAGAATCCTGTCTGCCGACCGAATGGTTGAAAGGCGGTGTGCGATGATAAAGCTGGTTCTGTTCTCCAGGATATTCGCAATTGCGTCCTGAATCAGGTGTTCTGTTTCGGTGTCGATTGAAGAAGTAGCTTCATCCAGAACAAAGATGGCCGGGTCCGCAATGATAGCCCGTGCAAAGGAAACCAGCTGCTTTTCACCGGTGGACAGCAGAGAACCGCCTTCCCCCACCGGCGTGTCATAACCCTTTTCCATTTTTTCAACGATATGATGCAGGTTCGCCAGCCTGCTGGCGCGAAGTATTTCCTCTTCGGTTGCATCCAGCTTACCGTAAAGGAGATTCTCCTTAATCGTTCCACTGAAAAGGTGCGGTGTCTGCAGCACATACCCCAAATTCGAATGCAGCCATAACATCGGCATCTGCGTATAATCATGACCGTCTATCAGAATCTGTCCCCCGGTAGGCTCGTAAAAACGGCAGGCCAGGTTCACAATGGTGCTTTTCCCCGAGCCCGTGTCCCCGACCAGGGCAATTTTTTCCCCGGCCTTCACCGAAAGGTTGAAGTTTTCCAGGACCTTTTCTCCGGTTTTATAAGCGAAGGTTACATCCGTAAATTCGATATTTCCTATAACCTTGGGCCAGTTCTCCACATCATTCAGGCCATACCGGCTTAAAACCTCGGCACTGTCCTGAATGTCAGGCTTTGTTTCCAGCAGGGATAGAATTCTTTCAGCAGAAGCCTGGGCAGACTGCAGGTCGGTAAAAATTCTGGCCATATCCCGGATGGGAAAGAAAAACTGGATGGCGTAGCTGATAAACGCAACCAGCGTACCATAGCTGATGGTGCCGTTCATCACCCGTTCCCCGCCCTGCCAAAGGGCAATGCTCGCCCCGATGGAGCCCAGCAGCAGAACAATGGGCATGTATATGGCAGAAAAGGTAGCTGCCTTGATGGATCTGCGGTTCATTTCGGCGGTGAGCCCCTGAAAATCCTGCAGGTTCCCGGCCTCGCGCACCAGGGTTTTGGTGGTTTTCACTCCCTGGATGCCTTCGTTGAACGCAGCGGTGATCAGCGAATTGTTCTTGCGGATACCCCTGTGGCTGAACAGAATCCTTTTCTGGAAAAACATACTGACCATAAAAAGAATGGGAACCACAATGAAGGTCAGCAGCGCCAGCTTCCATTCAAGCACCAGCATGACCACCGAAGAAAGGATCATCATGCAAAAGCCCCATGAAAAATCCACCAGGCCCCAGGAAAGTGTGTTCCCCAGCCTCCAGACATCGGAGGTGAGCCGGGATATCATCCACCCTACCGGCGTGGTATCGTAGTAGGAAAACGAAAGCGCCTGCAGGTGCTCGAAGCCGTCCTTGCGGATGTCATAGCAAATACCCGTTTCAACGATGCCTGCAGAGGTAATCATCAGCTTGACCACAATCATCTGCACAACAACAACCAGGGAATATATGATATAGAACAATACAGTGCCCTGAGTGTCATGCTTCATGATGAAATTGTCAATGGCATATTTCTGCAATAGTGGAATGAGCGCATCCCCGCCTGCAAGAGTAGCCATGAACAGGCTTAATACAACCAATCGCCCCGTGTAGGGCTTTGCATAATGAATCAGCTTTTTCCAAAGGGTCAGGTTAAAGCCTTTGGAAAATACTTCTTCCTGAAAGTTATTATCCATAAAAAAGAATCACTCCTCAATTTATCGGGTTATTGGTTTTCAGAGGTTTGGCTGAAAACAGCTGTCGATTATTTTCTGAATTCGCCATCCAGGAGCCGGCTCGGAAAGTCTGTTTATTCTTTAGAAACACGCATAAACATGTAATA
>CAYVFB010000098.1:0-11983 GCA_964450305.1 uncultured Ruminiclostridium sp. | reverse complement strand
CACGGTGCCGACGGTGGAACGCGGGTTGTTGTTGCTCTTTTTCTGCTCGATGGCAATTACCGGGGACAACCCCTTCACGGAATCGACCTTCGCCTTTTTCAGCTGCGTAATACGACTTTTTGCAAAGTTTGAGATGGAATCGAGGAAACGCCTCTGCCCCTCACCATAAAGCACATCAAAGGCCAGCGAGGATTTTCCCGATCCCGACACCCCGGTGATGACCGTCAGTTTGTCGCGAGGGATCTCCACCGAGATGTTTTTCAGATTGTTTTGTTTTGCTCCGGATATTTCAATGGATGTACGAACAGACATAAATATCTCCTTTCCTGACCTTGACCAGAGGGCGGGGCCCAGGTCCCCTGGCGTTATTTTGACCACCCGGGACACCTGGCTTCCCTCCTGGTTTATGGTATATACAGGTATCCAATTTCCTCAACAGCCTTTTTTCCTCGGGCAGTGATCCGGATGATTTGCGACACTCTTTCCAGCACACCCTTCTCCACCAGAAACTCAAACATTTCCACAATATAGTGAGGCTCCAGCCTGAAATACCGGGACAGCATCGTAATGGTTTTGATCTCCTGGTCGGCCATGTAAGTGATAACAGGTTTTTGAATGATATCTAAATGCTTTTCCAGGTATGCATCAATCTTATCCAGGCCAGCGAGGATTTCCTCTTCACTGAGCAGATGGGTCATACCATCCCGGTAAAAGGGAAGAATCGCCTCCGGGTTCATCTGCAGGGCTTTCTGTATGGAATTGCGGGAGAACGGCAGCCCCGCCAGACACATTTCCATGCGCGCGATGGGCTCGGCCGCCTTCAGCAGAAAATACTGTGCATACACCGGATCCTTCCTGACCGTCAGCCATTTTTTAGCCTTGTCGTACAACCCTATCAGTTCTCCGGCCATCGTGAACATCGCCAGGGCCATATCATCGCTGCCGATGTTTTTACATTCTTCAAAATACTCAACAAGGCTTTCATCGCTGCTGTATACAATTTTCCCGTTTGAAATATAGGACTGGAACCACGACCCTCCGATATTGCCTTCGATAACCCGTTTAAATGCGCTTCTGACGATCAGTGAAACATTGATCGTAATTCCATCTTCTACAATGCAATAGCTTTCATTCTTCAGCACCTGATCACGAACAATAATGGTCATGTCGATATCGCTTTTTTCCCAGACCACATCATAGGCCAGACTTCCGCTGACAATTACCGCGATGACAGCAGGGTCATCTTTTACCTTGTCGATGAAGCTTTGAACCGCGGCCATATACCTTTGCTTCAGTGCCTCCTGTGTTTTTTGATCCATTTTCATCCTCCTTTATACTCGTTTTGTTCAGAGGTTTTTTCCAGCGCGCAAATTCGTTGGTAAAGGGCAGAAAAACGATACGGGTACGGTTTCTTCCTGCCCGCAGTGAAGGATCTGTCCGAAGTAATGAGAGATCCTTCACTTCGTTCAGCAGGTTTCGTTCGGCAGACTTCACCTGGTTGCCTGTGAACAGTAACACCCAATATTCTGTCGCCCTGGGAAACTAAAAAAACATTTGTTTGCATTCGCTGGGTATGGTAGAATTATACTAAACTCATTTTTCACTTACCGGACAGAAATTGCGGTATTACCAGACAGAAATTGCTGTCTTGCAAGAGGGTTATGGAAAACTATCTTTTACAGATCATTAAAGACACCACGGAATATATTGAAAAGAATATCCTGGAGCCTGTAAACCTCGACAGCATTTCAGAGCATGTGAACCTTTCGAAGTTCCATCTTCTGCGCATCTGGAAAGGCGCTACGGCTACAGGCCTGATGGAATATGTGCGCAGAAGGCGCATTGCTCTGTCCCTGGGGGATCTGCTGCACAGTAAAAACAGCCTCGAATTCATCTCGTCGAAGTATTCCTTTGGCTGTGAACGTTCCTATAATCGGGTTTTTAATGAGGAGTTCGGGCTTTCTCCCGGGAAATGGCGCAAAAACCCCTGCCCGTTAAACATCCTGGACCGCTTTAATGCTGATTTCATGAACTGCGCCGGGGATGGGCTTGTCTTTATGAAATCCACCACGGTTCTGCCCGCTTTTTCACTGGCAGGCCGCGAATATTCCATTCGCACCGCTGATAATATGGCCAATCAAACCGCAAACAGGTATGGCATAGATTTCTTTTATAAGGATCGCAACAGAATTATCAACCCGGTAGAGAAAAACATCTATATTGGGTTTACCAGCGTTCCTGAAAAGGATGACAGGATTACGCTGTATATGCCTTCTGTTCAGATCGATCAAAACAGTATTATTCCTCCAGATATGGCGACAAGAAGGGTTGACGCTCACAAGTACGGTGTCTTCACCTATATGGGCCCGCACAGCCCTGAAGAAATATCCGCTGCCACACTGGTGAAGCTGTGGAATTATATCTTCGAGATCTGGATGCCCACGATACAATTCAATTTAAAGGAAACCTTCAGCTTTGAACAGATCAATTACGCAAAATGCAACAGGCATTACTGCGAATGTGACCTGTACTTTCCGATTTCCATTCTATAAGCTTTTACAGCAGTAAAGGTTGAACCCGGGATTTGGTGTCCCTGACTATAGCAGCTGAAGTAATTGCATCATACCGCCTGATTCAGGTTATCGGTACCCGCCAGCACATGCATTTTAGCCTGGCTGAAATACATTAGTCTTGTTTTTGATCTCTTCCGGAAAACGTTTAGGGGTACGAGAGTATATCCCTTCCCTGTTATATGATCAGGAACCCAATCTGCTTCTGGAACTATTCCGCCTTGCTTTCAGAAATGTCGGTTTACAGCGGTGCATACCGCTCTATAATTTTTTCGGCAGTTTTAATACCATCCACCGCAGCGGATATGATACCTCCGGCATAGCCCGCTCCTTCCCCCACAGGATAAAGCCCGGCGATATTGGATAGGAAATTCTCATCCCTATTAATTCTAACCGGCGATGAACTGCGTGTTTCCACACCCGTCAATATACTCTCCGGCATGGAAAAACCTTTGAGCTTCGTATTGAAATAAAGGATGGCTTCCTTCATCGTATCGATGACGTACCCGGGCAGGCACAGGCTCAGCGGTGCAAACACCCCCCCTGGCTGATATGTTGGTTTTACACTTCCCCAGGCTGTACTAACCCGATCGGTCAGAAAATCTCCAACCAGCTGAACCGGTGCTTTATATGCGCGACCACCTGCTTCAAACGCAAGGCCTTCCCATTTTCTTTGAAACTCGATACCCGCAAGCGGGTGATCGCCGGGAAAGTCTGCCGGAGTTACCCCCACCAGCAAAGCAGCGTTCGCGTTTTCCCCGTCTCTTTTGAATTCGCTCATACCGTTGGTAACCACACAATGCTCTTCTGATGCGGCCGCAACCACATAACCGCCCGGACACATACAAAAGGTGTAGGCCGACCTGCCGCTTTTCGAGTGATATGCCAGCTTATAGTCAGCAGCCCCCAACCCCGGATGCTCCGACGAAGAACCGTATTGTGCCTGGTTGATAAGCCTTTGCGGATGCTCGATGCGAACACCGATGGAAAAGGATTTCGGGCTCATCACCACACCCCTGCGGTACAGAACCTCAAAGGTATCCCGCGCGCTATGGCCAATAGCCAGCAGCACAATATTGCATGTTACCGTTTCGCTGTTATTGATGACCAGCGCTTTCAACTGCCCGCCTTCGACGATAAAATCGGTAACCTTGGCGTTAAAACGCACATCCCCACCATGAGCGATAATATCCTGGCGGAGATTCTTCACTACACCCCTAAGCAAATTGGTACCAATATGGGGCTTGCTGCTGTATAGAATTTCTTGCGGAGCACCTGCTGCAGTAAACTCCTTTAGAACCAGTGCACATCGGGTATCATTGATCAGCGTAGTCAGCTTGCCATCAGAAAAGGTTCCTGCACCGCCTTCTCCAAACTGTACATTACTTTCAATATCCAGCCGGCCTTCCTTCCAGAACCGATGAATGCTGTCCGTTCTTGCATCAACATCCCTGCCCCGTTCGAACAGAATGGGACGATAACCGTTCCTTGCCAGTATCAGCCCTGCAAAAAGGCCTGCAGGGCCTGTACCGATGATCACAGGCCGCTCGGATAGCCTTTCCGAACCCTTGTGTACCGGCTGAAAGATAAGCTCCGGGGCTTGTATCAGGTCTTTGTGTTCTCCGATAGCCAGAAGCTTTTTTTCTTGACTTGTCTCGATATCCACACTATATACATAAACGATATCTTCTTTTTTTCTTGCGTCCACCGATTTCTTAACGATGGTGAAACCCTTCAATTCTTCCTCATGGATTCTCAGTCGGGACAGAATTTTTTTACGCAGGGCGGTTTGCTCGGCGTCTATATTTGCTGCTTCATTGATTCGGATTTTTATGTTTGAAAGCCTTAGCATAAACCCTCCTGAGGTTGATCCATTTCAATTCGCCCGAACTCATCGTCCTTGATTATCCTGTTTTGATTAGCATCATACTATTATGTTACTTTCCAAAGTTGCTTAGAACAGGTTTGCGTAATTGCTTCTACTGCTATCGTGCGGCATTCTTACCCGCAACATAACCCGATGACCAGGCCCATTGCAGATTGAAGCCCCCACATTGTCCATCAATATCCACAATCTCGCCCACCAGATACAGCCCTGTTACCATTTTAGACTGCATGGTGTTTTCATCGATTTCATCCGTATTGATGCCACCGGCAGTGACCTGGGCACTGGGCCAGCTTTTCGTTCCGCGAATTTTAAGCCTCCAGTCGGTCAGCATGTTCACAATTGCCAAGCGTTCCTTCGGAGTTACCCGAGCGGCAGGCTTCTTAATATCTTCAATTCCCGCCTCATGCAAAATGACGGGTATCAGCCTTTTGTTGATCAACCCCACAAGACTAAATTCCAACGTTTTTCCCGAATCTGCGTTACACCGTCTATCAATAATTTTCTTCAGATCATCTTCAGGAATATCCAGAACACTCAGTTTCAACATCGCTTCCTTTCCCTGTTGCAGCAGTTCTGCAGCTTTTCTGCTGATCTGCAGGATGGGAGGCCCCGAAACGCCATAATTGGCAAAAAGAATGTCTCCCCTGTCCTGTGCCAAAGATCGGTTTTGATGAAGAACCTGCGCAGTACCAACGAATTTCACGCCTTCTATTCTCTGAAAGAAAGAGCCTTCGAGCATGAGCTGAACCAATGCGGGAAAAATATTCGTCATTGTATGTCCCAGTTTTATCGCCAGCTCATAACCATTGCCGTCCGATCCACTGGAAGGCATGGCTTTTCCGCCTGCAGCCAGTATAACGCTGTCGGCCCAAAAGCTGCTTCCATTTTCGGCTACCAGCTCAAATTGGCTGCCTTTTTTCACAATCGTTGAAACACAGGTTTCCGTTATCACTTCTATACCCGATGCATTGATTTCATAAAGAAGTACATCCAGAATACTGGAGGCTTGATCAGACATCGGGAAAACCTTTCCCATCTCTTCAACCTTGTGCTCAATGCCCATTTCTTCAAAAAAATGAAGGGTATCTTCAATGGTAAAAGCCTGCAGGGCTTTCTTGACAAACGATGGATGATTACCGTGGTACCACGGAATATCCGCATTCACATTGGTAAAATTGCATCGTCCGTTTCCGGTGGCCAATATTTTCTTTCCCACACGGGGGTTTTTTTCCAATATGGTAACCGCAGCACCCGCTCTTCGGGCTGAAATCGCTGCTGCCATGCCTGCGGCGCCCCCGCCTATGACGATAACCTTTTTGTTTGCCATAAATGCTCCTTGCTCTTCCTCTTTGTTTATCATAACTATTTTACTGCATTTTCTCTTCAGTGACTGATAGCAGTCATCCTATATAACGAGGCAACTTCTTGTTACTTGCTTAACTTTCCCAATGGTGCTGATACCAACATACTCAGTTATGATATCACACCGCCGTCGGCAGCCTGCTGTGCAAGCAAGTGCTCAAAACACTGTAGAAAAAGTTGGGTTATTTATTCTTGCTTCCACCCAGTTTTTTCAGCGCCTTTTTCATCCCCTCCGTTGCGCGGATTTCCCTGTCGGGCATCACCCATAAGGCTTCAACGCCTTCGAGGCTTTGCGCAAGCGCCAGGCTTTCTTCATAGGGCAGTAAAAACAAAGTGGATGAGAGGAAGTCCGCGACGCCGGAATCCTGTGTGATTACCGTAACTGCGCGATAATGCTCTGCAGGCATTAAGGTGTTGGGATCGATTAAGTGGTGCATCCTTTTATCATCTACAACATAATAGCGCTGGTAATCTCCGCTGGTTACCACCGAGGTGTCTGTCACATAGGCCGCATCCAGAATATCTCTGTCCGGGATCAGTTCATTGCCATCGGGATCCTGAATGCCGATGCTCCACTTTAGACGGTTTCCGTCTTTGGGCGAGCCTGCTACCCTGACATTTCCGCCTCCCGAAATTGCGAAGGAATCATATCCCTGCTCCATCAATTCCCGTGCTACCAATTCGGTGGCATAGCCCTTCGCGACCGATCCCAGATCAAGCTTCATCCCTTCCTCAGCAAGAAAAACCGTTCCGTGATCCCTGTCGATGATGATCTTATGGATGTCGGATTTCGTATACGCCGTCTGCAGCAGTTCCATCTCCGGAACCCTTGCGTTTTCAGGATCGGCAAGCCCTTCATCCCTGTAATCATGCCATATGGACAGTACCGGCCCCAACGCAATGTTGACTGCTCCGCCGGTTTTTTCGTACCACTCGATAGAAAAGGAGAGGATGTCGATAAGCTCCTGTTGAACCGGAACAGGCTCCAACCCGGCTTTATCATTGATCGTTTTCACATTGTTCATGCCAGGGTAATCATGGTAGATATCAAAAAGCTGATGCAGCTGCTCAAATCTTTTTTGCCCCTTCTGCACCATCTCCATAAACATGTCCCTGTTTTGGGCATAGCCCAGGAACTGAATCATGGTATCAAAGGTTCCCATGAACTCATAGCTGTATTTTTCCATTCTGGTTGTATTGCACCCTGTGCTTATAAAAAGCAGTGTTAATACCAGAATTAAAAGGATAAAAGTTTTTTGTCTTTCCCATTGACGCATCGTAACACCTCATTGTTCATATCAATAATCTCAGCATTCAACGTGATAAAGTATGCCGAAGCCCTTTGAACCATCAACCTTAAAAGGAGGTATCCGTCAGGATATCTTTCGTGCTTATGCTGCTATTTTAACCGAAAAAAAAGATTCCTGCCAGTCTTTTGTAAATTTTTTGCAAAAATCAAACAGGATTAACTTATTGGGTGATGGAACCGAATGTCGAGGGTTTTTTAGCAATATTTCCACAATTTCAGGGCTAGACTGAATGCCGGCGTAATCGCAGCAGGGGATCGAAATATCAATTCAACCTGCGGTTCTGCCGGTGCTTTCGAGCACGCAGGGGGTAAGCGTCTGTTTACAGATCAAGGGTTTGCTCTTCAAGCAGTTTTAAGAAAACCTCCACCATTTCCGGATCAAATTGCGTTCCCGAGCAATTTTTTAATTCCTGAGCCGCATCCTCTATACTCATCGCTTTTTTATAAACCCTGTCATGGGTCATCACATCAAAGGAATCCGCGATAGATAATAAGCGTGACAGTTTTGGAATGTTTTTACCTGCAAGGCCCTGGGGGTACCCTTTGCCATCATACCGTTCGTGATGGCAAAGAATCTCATCGGCAACGTGCGCTAATTCCGGTGTTGAGGCGGCGATACGGTAGCCTATTTCCGAATGGGTCTTCATAACTTCCCATTCATAGTCTGTCAGTTTACCGGGTTTTTTCAAAACTGATTCTGGAATTGCTATCTTCCCTATATCATGCAGGACACCCAGCAAAATCAGTTCATCCAGTTCGTCCTGCGATAAGTCAAGGCTTTTGCCTAATTTGATGCACATTTTTTGAATCCGTCTTGTGTGCTCTTCTGTTTCAATGTGTTTCTCATGCAGGGACTGTTCCAGTGACGATATAATCGCACTTCTTGTGCTTCGGCTTTCCAGCAGTTTATTGCGGTACATCCTCTCTTCAGCAAGCTTGAGCACGCTGTCCAGGGTTTGATGCTTTTCATCCTTCGTTGCGCTGCCCATCGATATACTAACATTAAAAGGATATAGAACTTTATCTTCACATTCACTCTTAATTTCCCTGATCAACTTATCAACGCTTTCAGCATCTGAATTCTTTACAAGTATAAGAAATTCATCTCCGCCCCAACGTGCAGGAATAGCGTTCTCGGAACAGCATCTGCGGAGTATGTCTCCAATTGCCCGAAGAAGTTTGTCGCCTTCCTGATGGCCAAAGCTGTCATTTACCAATTTCAACCCGTTAACGTCGCCCATAATAATCCAGCCGCTGCAGGTAGAACACTGGCTCGCAGCATTCAGGATGGTTTCCATGTAAGCTCTGTTAACCAGAGAGGTAGTGGTGTCTGTCTGCATCAGTTGTTTGTTTTTTTCCTCAAATAGCTTTTGTTCGCTGATATCGGAAATAGTTCCGATAATCCGCAGAGCCGTCCCTTTCTCGTCCACTTCGACTATTCTGCCTCTTATCAAAATCCATATCCATTCACCATTTTTTTTCACGACCCTGTATTCAACTCTCAGATGCTCTGTTTCACCCTTCATGTACTGTTCCACTGCGGATTGTAATAACTCCCTGTCTTCAGGGAAAGCAATTTCAACGCATCGATGATAGTCAATAGTCTCATGGTTTATATCGTAACCTAAATAATCAAGCCATGCTTCACCGATATATATTTTGTTGCTTTTCATGTCTGCGTCAAAGTATCCATCATTTGTCGCTTCCATGATTTTTCTGAAACGTTCCTCTCTTTTCCGCAGTTCGGCATATGTATCATCAATTTTGACAAGCATATTATTCGTATTCGCTGCAAGTCTTGCGATCTCATCAGTGCCATTAAAATGAATTCTTTGCTTTGTATCCCCGGTAACGGTTATTGCATTAACCATTTTATCAAGATGATTGATGCGTTTTATGACCATCTTGTTAAAAGCAAAGATGCAGATAATAACTATCAAACCCATAAGCAGCAGAAATGTAATAACAAAAGTATTGATTGTTTGTATTCCGTTGCTATATATCTCCCTGTCACCTTTAACTTCAATAAGAATGGAAGTATCATTTAAAATGTCATCTACAGAAAAGTAGCTTTTCATGGTATATCCATCACTGATCGCCTTTATTTCCGTTCCTTCTTCAGACAAGCTAATCCAGCCTTCTTTTTCGTCGAAAAACAGTTCCCGCTCCATCGGCACAGCAAGAGTAATATCCCGTTGAAGGATATCCCCTAAATATCCGGTAA
The DNA here is from genome assembly GCA_964450305.1 of uncultured Ruminiclostridium sp. Taxonomy (GTDB): domain Bacteria; phylum Bacillota; class Clostridia; order DSM-8532; family DSM-8532; genus JAAYJG01. The sequence goes on along the minus strand of CAYVFB010000098.1, from coordinate 2,630 downwards.
ATTCAAGGGTTACCGTTCTGCCGATAATCAGGTATCCGTTATCCGGAGCAGTACCTTCGGTTGTTGATATCGGAGATAACGCCATCAGCATCAAATTTCCATCCAATATGGTCAACCCTGTAATCAGCTTTTCTTCGTTTGAATTTTGAAAAAATCGCTTTTCTTGAACCTGTTCCAGAACATGCCCAACGAATGCTTCTTCCGATTCCACATTTAATCCATCTATAATACTGGCGGTATTATGAAATTCATTGTCAGCAAACAGGATAAAATTTAGTTTCAAAGCATATAATGATTCAACCTGTATGTTCGCTGCTAAAAAATCATCGTTCCGGTCTTCTATGAATTGATATGCATCATCCCACAAAGCCCAATCCTGTTGAGTATTCGCCAGGTTTGTTTCTTCTTTTTCAAGTATTTGTTTGGTGCGCTGATAATCATGAATAATGATGTTTTTCTCTTCATTTATCAGGTTATCGATCAGCAGCGTTCGTACAATGATTACTGTGCAGGAAATCGTCAGAATAATGCCAATTATCGCTGAAATAATAACTTTAGCCCAGATCTTCACAAGCATCACCCGCTTCTCTACTGAAAATAGAACAAGACAGTCAACATTTTTCTTATTCTATATATACCTCCCATTACATATGGGATAACATAGTGGTTCATCGTGAACAGCCATAAATTTAGTATGAAATAACCCCGGCGGTCGAATGGTTCGGCAACCGGTTTTTTTGCAGTATTTTTTCTGGGAATAGAAGCCAGGTTTACAGCAGCGCGTTCCTGGACTTATTAAAAAAGCAAAAGACTGCACAAAAGGTTTTAATCCTTCTATGCAGTCTTTCCCAATAATCCTCACTCGGCGAGAATCAATTCATCATGTACATTCTTTCATTATCATCTAAATTGAACTCTGTTTAGGAGTATTTTCAGCTATATTACTTCGCGTTATTAACAGCTTTTTCAACTGCTGCAATGTAATCGCTGACATCAACGGTTACTTTACTGGTAAGGTCGGTCTCTGCAGTAAGGACTTTGCCATCTGCTTCAGTAACCTTCATACCCTTAACCTGATCAATGGTCTTGCCAACCATCCACTTTTCCAAATCGGCAATCTGTTCATACCATTCCTTGCCGATGCTGGAGGCCTTCTTCATGCCGTAAGCATCGCCGTATTCAACCTTGGTTTTGAAATCCCCTGCCCTGTCGGTGGTGATTTTGCCAGCAGCGTCAAAGGCAACCTTTGTTTGGGCGGTGTCGATGGTGACACTGACGATTTTTCCGCTGCCGTCAACGGATACGGCCGCCATCACTGTATCAACCTGTGCCGCGCCGGCAGCTTCGCTGGTCGCGTCCTTTGACTTTTCAATGGAAATGACAGTGCCCAGGCCAGTCTTCACTGCTCCGCCGCCCCCCGAGCAACCTGCCAAAACTGCCATTGAAAGAATAATGGCGATCATTGCAAATAATGCTGTAAGTTTTCTCATATTCTCATCTCCTTTTATTCTTTGTTTTATGTAATCCCCCATTCGGGTTTACATTCAGCTAATAATATGATCCGTTAAATAAATTTGTGTTGCAATGAAGCCAAGTGAAGAACCTGTATTGGTTCATCAGATCCTTCACTTCACTCGGGATCAAAAACGGGTAAACAATATTTTATGCAACCTTATATTAAAATATGCCTACTCTCTGTTTCGATGCAGCCCGCCTTTGAAAAACAGCTTCAGCCTGCCGTTTCGTTTATAGTTATTCCACATATTGTTCAGCCAGGGCTGCAGATAATAGTCCAGACCAAATGCTCGCCCTGCTCCGCCCATGGTTGCGATGGAAGCAAAGATCATCCACCAGGACTTTTCATACAGGCCCGTGGAGGTGATGAACATCACCATCAGCCCGAAGGAAATGACAGAACCAATGAAGCTGAACGCACCGCCTAACAGCATCAGGCCTACCGCAATTTCTAAAACAACGACAAGCACCTGGAATATCATCGCGATGGCATCATTGGCCAGCACGATATTCTTAAGGAACCAGTCCACAAGGTTGAAGTCCCCGATATGAAGCACTTCCAGCTTTGCAAAGATATCGCTGGCAATGGTGTTCCCTTCCACCAGGCGGCTTTCCTTGCCTAAAAAGAAATGCAGGATCTTGATATCCAGGCTAAAGATATCATCAATTCTGGTAATATAGGTTGCGCTTGGCGTCGCTGAAGAAATTCCGTCGGTGCTCATCCCCAAAAAGGATGCCAGCTTCGGAGTCGTTAACCAGTTCTCAGTAACCTTTTTAATCCCTTCCCAAAGCCACATGACCCCGAAGAACATGCGCAGCGGCGTCAGCCACCAGGCTTGCATTCTGGTTGACCAGTGCTTTTCGGGAAGGATCTTCCTTTGCTTTCGCTCGTAGAATTCATGGTACAGATATCTGCCAACACCTCTGAAACCCACTATTTCATACAGATAATGCATGTTCACCAGGTATTTCATGAGCATGGAGATCAAAATCGGCAGGGATTTTCCCATGATCTCGGAAACCCCATAGAAATTTCCGATGCAGACCATGCTGCCGTGAAGCTTGAACTCAACCTTTTCAGGCTCCTTTTGCCGAATATCGTTGAGAATGTTTTT